>JBMZAL010000197.1:0-2903 GCA_049611325.1 Flavobacteriales bacterium | reverse complement strand
AACGGGCATCATGGGGCCTCAGCATTTGGACCAGTTCTTTTACCTCCCCGCCAACCAAGAGCGCACGTTTCACGGCACCATGAACGTGGCCGCCGACCTGAGTTTGCTGAGCGTGGCTCCACACTGCCACCTGATTGGTGAGTCTTGGGAGGTGTTTGCGACCTCGCCGAACAACCAAGACACCATCCCCCTCATCTCCATCCCATCCTGGGATTTCAACTGGCAGGGCTTCTTCACGTTCCCCACGCTGACCAAGATCCCCGCGGGCTACACGCTTCATGGCATCGCGTCTTACGACAACACAAGTGCGAACCCATTCAACCCGAATGTTCCACCCCAAAACGTCACTTTCGGCGAAGGCACCACCGACGAGATGTTCTTCGTCTTCTTCGACTATGTCCTTTACGAGGATGGCGACGAGCTCATTTCACTGGCTCCCTCCGACGATGCCCCCTGTGTGGGAGACCTCACGGGCGACGGCGTGGTGAGTGTGGAAGACATGCTGTTCCTGTTGTCCGACTTTGGCTGCGTGACGGACTGCAATGCAGACGTCGACCTTGACGACGCCGTCACAATCGCAGACCTCTTGCAACTGCTCAGCGCCTTCGGCGAACCTTGTTGACCTTTGCCCCATGGAACCCGTCTGGCGCGTCTTGATTTTTTTGGCCCCACTCTGTCCGATTTGCCAAAACATGTCCTTCGACCTGCGTCAGCTGGAGAAGGACTTTGCCGGCGAACCCGTGGAATTTGTGGGCGTGTTCCCCAACGCGTCGACCACCGAGGCCCAAATCGCCACCTTCCAGCAGACCTACGACCTCGACATGACCATGGGCAAGGACACCGCGCATTGGGCAGAGGCCTTGGGCGCCAGATGGACCCCAGAAGTGTTTGTCCTCGATGAAGCCGATTCGGTGGTGTACCAAGGCCGCATCAACGACCGCTACTTCGCCCCTGGAAAGCGAAAGCCCAAGACCAAACGGCGCGACCTCGATGCCGCGCTCCGCGATTGCTTGGCCGGGCGCGAAGTGGCCCAACCCATCACGGACGCCGTAGGATGCCCCATCGAAGGGGTACGCCTGACAGCCCCTCAGGACTGACCGCCTTCTTTTTCTGCAAGGTTCATCAGCACGAGGTGCCGAAACGCACTCCTTAAAAAGCCAATGCCACGCATGAGGAGCACAAGGCCTGCCGTGCCCTCAAGCCCCCAAGGCCACCAAGCTACTCCGACCATGCGTTGGGCCGACGCATCCAGCGTCAGCAACCCTGCCCCGATCAGCAAGCACCCCAGTCCTCCATGCCGCCACCACAAGGTGCGGAAATTCTGATGCGATGGCTTCGTCGGGCCCATGTTTGAATAACCCTCAACGGCCCCTATTCTTGATGTCAAACAAACAAGGGCGCCCCGAAGGACGCCCTTGACAAGGTTGTCTTAAGCAGCGTTACTCGACTTCCACGTGGAAGCCGGTCTCCATGCTCACGCCCGCGTTGCAAGTCGCCTTCATTTCGAAGTGGTACTCACCTGCAGCGTCTGGTACCGCGACGGACTCGCTAAACGCATCAAATGCAGCGAGCTCCGCAGACCAAACAACGGTCTCGGTCGCCTCATCGATGAGCTCAAGCTCAGCCGAGGCAATGCCGTCTTCGTCGGTGACTGCGCCTTCCACCACGACCTCTGAGCCAGCGGCCCATGTGGGCTCACCATGCCACATGCCGGGGTCTTCTCCGTTGACAGATGTCAAGGTGAATTCAGGCATGTGGGTGTTCTCGACGTGAAGGTCCGTGTTGTACGTCGCTGTATTCCCGGCGGCGTCCACGACGTCCACAATCACGTGCCACACCCCACGGGCGGTCAAAGGCACATCGACGTGCAATTCTGCCTCAGCTTCGGCGCCTTCGAGATCGACGTTCCGCAACACGCTCCAGTCGGTGCCGCTGTGCAACACCAACCCGTGCTCGTGGTCTTCTTCTTCGCCTTCTTCACCCTCGTCGTGGGCATGCCCTTCACCGTTGTGGATGTCGTAGCGCACTTGACTCAGGGCTTCGTTGTCGCAGAAAAGATCCTCGATGTCGATGTGATCTCCAGCCACAGCCTCGATCTCCTCTGAGAGTATACTGTTCATGGCACCTGCCTCTGTGCAAACGCTGGGAGCCTCTGTGTCTGTTTCTTGGCAAGACACAAACGCCATGGCCATGCCGATGCAGGCCGCAGATTGAAAAATGGTTTTGGTATTCATCTAAAATGGATATGAAAAAATTATTCTTGAGTTTGATGATGCTTCAATGTGGTCGTGAAGCGGATTTGCACCCAACGCCCTTGGGACACGAGTCCCAAAGCGCGATAGGCGCTTGTGTGGTCAAGCCACGCGCGGTTGAACAAATTCGAGACGTCGAGCGTCCATTGTCCCCTCGCGGTGGTTTGAGAAAGTGTGATGTCCGCCAATAGCGCACCTGGGGTGGTGTCTTCGTTTCTGGCGGTGAGGGCCGCAGGTGCCAATGCAAGGCCGCTCAATTGAACGGCAAAGCCTCCACGCGTTCGCCCCTCCCAGCTGAAACGGGCCTGTGAAGGGGTTGTGAACGGCAGGCCAAGTCCTGTTTTAAGGTCCCACTGACCGAGGGTCGAGCCGGTAAACGACAGGGTTTGTCGCTCCGCGATGTGACGTACTTCTGCCTCCAAGCCTGTGCGAAATGCGTCGTTCGCGAGGAACTCGTAGATCTGTCCGGCATGGGAGATGGGTGCGAATTGTGCACTTGGGGTGATCGAAATGAATCCGCGGTGAAGGGCCGCAAACGCTTGCGCCTTCCACCCCCAACCCTTGGAACGAGACCCGTTGTCCAGAGACAATCGCCCTTCCAAGGCCCATTCGGTGCCGAGTTCCGGGTTGCCTTGTTCAAAACGGAACGAC
>JBMZAL010000196.1:0-2920 GCA_049611325.1 Flavobacteriales bacterium | reverse complement strand
GAGTTTTCCCAGCAAACGCCAGGCCAAACGGGAGGAATCAATGAGGCTTTCTACGAATACAATCCAGATTACTTCGGGTTTTGGGGAGGTGTCGACGGCGCGTCTGGTGCACAAATCGTGCACCCGGAAGTCGTGGAATATTTGCCCTACCCCATGGAGGTTGGTGATGTCCACCAGGACACACTGGTGTTCGATTTCATGGTGTCGGGACTGGCCTACGTGCGCGATTACTCGGTGGACATGGAGGCGGTTGAGGTGGGCACTTTGACGCTTCCTGGTGGTCAGGTGTTTGAGAACACCATACGCATTCAAGCCAATGTGGCCGTGTTTGACAGCAGCGTGGCTTCAAGTGGCGGCATTCAGACTGAGGGGTCGCAATACTGGGCCCCGGACATGCCGCTTCCCGTCGCCCAAACCTACACGTACACCCAAATCATCGACGGTGACAGTTCGGTCATTTTCTCAGGTGCTGAATTTTTGGTCGATGCGGAAGCAGGCTTTGACTTGCCCCTTGCGGTGTCGCTCGAAGCCTTCCCCTCGCCCGCAAAGCACACCCTGAATGTGGTGGCCAAGGCGGGATCGTGGGTTCGCGTTCTCAACCTTCAAGGCCAAACCGTCGAGCGCCGTCAGCTCACCTCAGACCGGGAGACCTGGGACGTGTCCACTTGGCCTGCAGGCTTGCATTTCCTTCAAGTGGAAGGCTCACGCACCACGCGACGCGTCCTCATCACGCATTAAGAGGTCTGGCTTAGCCTGGTCGTCGGGGGTCAGTACGCCCGCGCATCGTTGCCTTCCATGTAGTACACGAAGGCCTTGTTGACGACCCGGTGTCCGCCAGGCGTCGGGAAGTCGCCCGTGAAGTACCAGTCGCCGAGGTGGTCGGGGCATGCTTCGTGCAGGCCTTCGACGCTTTGGAAGATGATCTTCACCTCCGACTGCATGCCTTCGGGCGTGAGCAAGTCGCTGATGCGGTCGCTGATTTCCTCGTCCGTGAACGGCGCATAGATGGCCTTGACTTGGTTGACGTTCTCCTTGATCGGGAGCGTGAGTTGATGCTTGCACGCATCGTAGGTCTTTTGAAGGACGTCTTCCATGCCGCGCTCCTTGAGCAGAGACACGGCCGCTTGGAATGCAATGAAATCACCCATCCGTGCCATGTCGATGCCGTAGCAATCGGGGTACCGGATTTGGGGTGCGCTCGAGGCGACCACGATGCGCTTGGGTCCAAGGCGGTCGAGGATGCGGAGGATGCTCTTTTTCAAGGTCGTTCCCCGGACGATGCTGTCGTCGATGACCACCAAATTGTCGACCCCACGCTCGACCGTGCCGTAGGTGATGTCGTACACGTGGGCCACGAGGTCGTCGCGGGAACTGTCTTCGGTGATGAAGGTGCGAAGTTTGGCGTCTTTGATGGCAATCTTGTCGATCCGAGGCCGCTCGTTCAAGATCGATTCGATTTCCGCGTGGTCGGGGTCGGCGCCGAGGCCTTTGATGCGCGCGATTTTGCTGGCGTTCAAGTGCTCTTCCAACCCTTTGACGAGGCCGTAGAAGGAAGATTCCGCGGTGTTGGGGATGAAGCTGGTGACCGTGTGGTCCAAATCGTGTTCCACCGCCTCGAGCACGCGCGGGACAATGGCGCTTCCCAAGGCTTTCCGCTCGCTGTAAATGTCGGCGTCATTCCCGCGTGAGAAGTAGATGCGCTCAAAGCTGCACGCTTTGCGTTCGCCCGCGGGACGAATCTCTTCGAGGTGGGCCTTGCCGTTCCGTTGAATGATCAATGCGGAACCGGGGTTCACTTCCCGAATTTGGTCGGCGGGCACGTTGAAGGCGGTTTGGATGACGGGGCGCTCTGAAGCCGCCACGACCACTTCGTCGTCTTCGTACCAGTAGGCGGGACGGATGCCGTTGGGATCGCGCATGACAAAGGCGTCGCCGTGACCCGCCATGCCGCACATGACGTAGCCTCCGTCAAAATCGGTGGAGGCGCGCCGCAGCACGTGGCCCATGTCGAGGGTGTCCGCGATGCGCTCAGAAATGCTCTGGTTGTCGAGCCCTTCTGCTTTGAGCGCCTCGAACCGCTGCTGGTTTTCTTCGTCGAGGAAATGGCCAATCTTTTCAAGCACGGTGACGGTGTCTGACTTCTGCTTGGGGTGCTGGCCGAGCTTGACCAGCACGTCAAACAACTCGTCGACGTTGGTCAGGTTGAAGTTGCCCGCCACCACGAGGTTCCGCGTGCGCCAGTTGCTTTGGCGGAGGAAGGGGTGGCAGTTTTCAATCTCATTCTTTCCAAACGTTCCGTACCGCAAGTGACCCAAAAACAGCTCTCCGGTGAAGGCAAAGTCGTTTTGCAGGGTGATGGCGTCTTGGAGCTCTTCAGCAGTGAGGTCTTGGAACCGCCACATGATCTTTTTGAAGAGATCTTGAATGGGGCGGGCGTCCACGGAGCGCATGCGTGAGATGTAGCGCTTTCCAGGGTTGACGTCGAGCTTGATGTTGGCCAAACCTGCGCCGTCTTGCCCGCGGTTGTGCTGCTTTTCCATCAGCAAGTACATTTTGTTCAGCCCGTAGAAGGGCGTGCCGTACTTGTCGACGTAGTGCTGAAGGGGCTTCTTGAGGCGCAGCATCGCAATGCCACACTCATGCTGGAGAGAGTCGCTCATGGGCGTTGGCAAAGTTAGTCATTTGTGGGGCTGTTGGCGGCGCTACTTTTGGCGCCATGGACGACCACACTTTCCCCCACGCCGCAGACTTGATTCGCCAAGGCTGGGAGACCGCCCACAGCATCACGGCACACCTCGACGGCCTGCGCGATGCGACGCCCAACCCCGACGAAGAGGCCGCGCCTTACGACAAGTACATCCCCATCAACCAGCAGCGCATCAAGCGCATCCGAAAGGCGCTGGCCAAGCAGGGGTTGAGC
>JBMZAL010000195.1:0-2932 GCA_049611325.1 Flavobacteriales bacterium | reverse complement strand
GTGCAGTTGCCTTCGCAGTCCAAGAATTGGCCCGTAGGGTAGGTGCACAGCGCGAGGTTGGGCACCAAGGCCTCTGGGTCAAAGTTGCATGCGTTCACATCCATGCAACCCACACAAGAACTGAACTCACACGCCCCGGCGAGGAGGTAATCTGCTTCTGGATCAAAGTTGCAAGCGGCGGTCACGGTGCATCCACCCACCAGGCAAGTTCCGTCGTCGTCTGTGGCATAAGGATCGAAGTTGGGGGAGTTGCCATCGGTGCAACCCAACACTTCAAGTTCATCGCACACGCCGTCACCATCTGCATCATTGAGGCAGTTGCCATCACAGTCGTAGGCGAAGTCGGGCAAGTCACACAAGCCATTGTCAATGGTCGCCTCAGAATCGTAGTTGCACGCCTCTGGGTTGGTGCATCCTGTGCAGCTCGTGAAGTCACAAGACCCTTGGATCTGGTAGTCGGCCTCGGGGTTGTAGTTGCACGCGTTGGGGAACGTACATCCACCCACGAAGCACGATCCATCGTCTTCTGTGGCGTTCTGGTTGTATCCAGGATTCAACGGATCCGTGCACCCCGGGACTTCCAATTCGTCGCACACCCCGTCGCCATCCGCGTCGTTCAGGCATGCGCCATCGCAATCCACGAAAGCCTCTGGGTATGTGCACAAGGTGTCGTCCGCGATTTGGGCATCCGCATCGAAATTGCAGGCCATCGTGTCGCCGCAACCTGCGCAGCTTTCGAAGTCGCAAGATCCCACTTCTATGAATTCAGCCTCCGGGTCAAAGTTGCAAGCCTCTTCAAAGGTGCATCCGCCAACCAGACATGAGCCGTCGTCCACGTTCGCATTCGGGTTGTACAATGGGTTGTTGATGTCCAAACAACCGGGCACTTCGTCGGCGTCGCACAACCCATTGTCGTTGTCATCCGCTTCACAAGTTCCTCCGCAGACGCCAAGGGCGTCCAACACGTTGCCGTCGCAGTCGCATTCATCATCTGGGATGCCGGGGCCACCGCAAATGCCGCACTCGTCGGGCACGTTGCCGTCGCAATCACATTCGCCAGGGGCAATGCCGATGCCGCCGCACACGCCGCACTCATCCACTTCAGCGCAAGAGCCATCTTCTTCTGTGGCTTCGGGGTCGAAGTTGCAGGCCTCTCCATCAGTGCAACCGAAAATCTCGTCCACGTCGCACACGCCGTCTCCATCCACATCTGCTTCGCAAGGACCGCCGCACACGCCCAAGGCGTCCAGCTGGTTGCCGTCGCAATCGCAATCGCCAGGGGCAATGCCGATGCCTCCGCACACGCCGCACTCGTCAAGCTCGTTGCCGTCGCAATCGCATTCGCCAGGGGCAATGCCAATGCCGCCGCACACGCCGCACTCGTCCACTTCAGCGCAAGAGCCATCTTCTTCAGTGGCTTCGGGGTCGTAGTTGCAGGCCTCTCCATCGGTGCAACCGAAAATCTCGTCCACGTCGCACACGTCGTCGCCATCCACATCTGCTTCGCAAGTGCCGCCGCAAACGCCCAAGGCGTCCAGCTGGTTGCCGTTGCAATCGCAATCGCCTTCGGGGATGTCAGAGCAACCGCACTCGTAAATCGCACCTGGCCCGAAGCAGACGTTGCATTCGTCTTCAAATCCAGCGCATTCTTCTTCCGTGTCGCAGATACCATTGTTGTTCAAATCGGCCGGGCAATCTCCTCCACACACCCCAAAAGCGTCCAATTGGTTGCCATTGCAATCGCAGTCGCCCACAGGAATGTCTGCACATCCGCACTCGTAGATGTCGCCTGGGCCGTTGCATACCCCGCATTCATCAGGAACGTTTCCGTCGCAGTCACATGCGCCTTCTGCGATGTATGAACAGGTCCAAGAATCAACCACATCGGGGAGTTCTCCAGTCCAAGAACCGGAAGCGTACGTCCAGCTGAAACCTTCATATTCCAAGAGACAGGGCTCCGCAGAATCAAGGATTTCGCATTCGTGGATTGGAAGGGTTTCACCAATGTTTTCAAACAGGGCGAGAAGCTGCTCCTCAGAAAGACCGAGCTCAAATCCTTCCACATCCTCAGGCTCCTCAGGGACTGCGACTGTAAACTCACCGTCACTGGACCAAAGAGCTGGGAAGAGGCCTCCAATCAGTGCCAATGAGTCACTCAGCCAGAGCACACCCATGTCAGGTGTCCCTGTTGAGCCAAGTCCATCTTCATCGTAGATGGCTTGACCAAGGACATAGAAATTCTCTGTAACGAGGTTCCCATCGTCATCGTAGGCTTGTGAAATGGTCAAAATCAAATCGGCAGATGATGGGTTGACCCCGCTGGATGATTCAACCGTTGCCTGTGGATTGTAATTGCAAGCGGATTCATCAAGGCATCCCACGACGCATGTGGTGTTGTCCCCAAAGGGAACGCCACAATCATCAGAACACGAGCTGTTGTCACCAAAAGGCACACCGCAGTCGTCTGCACACGAGCTGTTGTCGCCGTTGGGAACACCGCAATCATCCAGGCATTCACTGTTGTCCCCACCACAAACCCCACACTCGTCGAAAACATCCGAACCGCCGCAAACGCCGTTGCAGTCTTCTCCAATGACACAGTTGCCTTCACAGTCAAATCCTTCCTCAGCATAATTACATTCTCCGGCGTCGGTCGCCTCAACATTGTAGTTGCAAGCCATCTCGTCTTGGCAACCGGCAATCTCCAGCTCGTCACAAATCTCATCGCCGTCCGCGTCGTTCAAACAAGAACCAGTACAGTCATAGTAATCAGCGGCATACTCGCAAGAATCATCTGAAGCGTTTGCTGCTTCATCGTAGTTGCATGCAGTCGCATCGGTGCAACCAGGAACTTCTTCGCAATCATTGATGCCATCATCGTTCGAGTCGATTGGGGTAGATACACCATCCACACATTCCTGGCAACCTTGGA
>JBMZAL010000194.1:0-2955 GCA_049611325.1 Flavobacteriales bacterium | reverse complement strand
ACACCCCCACGTTGACCTGGGCCGTGTCGTTGGCCAAATCGCCTGCGTAGTTGTACGTGTATCCGGCCACCGTGCGCATGGGGACACCCCACACTTGCCCCTCACCCACTGCACTGAGCTCGTAGCCCGCAATGCGAGTTCTGCCCAGGTTCAAGGGTTGAAAAAAGAACTGCGGAACGCCGTCTTCAATGATGATCGTCCCGTTCGAGTCGGTGGCCGCCTGCAACGTGTACTCGATCATTTCATCGTAGTTGAGCACAAAGGCAGACCCCTCCAGCAACAAGCTTCCCGCGTCCCCTTTGAACTCCTGGACCAATCCCAATTCCCAATTGTTTCCCGACTCGCTTTGAAGCCCGATGTTGCCACGAATGTTGATTCCGTCGGTCAACGTGCCTTCGACGTAGCGCTCGGCGAGTGATGCAAAACGAAGCGACTCCCCGTAGGACACGCGAACGTTGGTGGACGGGGTGAGCTCCCGGTTCAGACCAAACCGCCACACTGGGCCCGACGATTCGGAGAAAATTCCTGGATTGACGTTGTGCTCGAAGCGGACACCTCCTGCCACCTTCCAACCTCGATGGGCCCATTCAATTTGGTCAAATTGGGCCACGTTGAACGTCAGGAGCTCAATGCCTGGGTACAGACTGGAGAAGGACTTTTGCATGGCGCCAAAGCCACCCACTTGCATGGTGAGGTTGGGCCCGAGTGCCCGGGAATACCGGTATTGCCCCATGCTCAACGTGCTTGTCATGGTCGGCTCGGGACCTGAACCGTAGCGCGACGTTTGGTACACCCGCGTGTTCAAGTGGTGGGTTCCGCCCTCCAAAGGCGCGTAAGTGGCCCAGGCATCTGCATGCCAGTTGGCCCATCGGTCTTCGCTGGAGGTTCCGTCCATCGGCAGGTACGCACTTGTGGTGAAATCGTCCCACAAAATGAACCGTCCCATTTGCTGGTATTGGCCTTGCACCGCGCCGCCAAACTGCCACTTAGGTGACAGACGATACCTGAATTTGGCATTGCCGCGGATGCGCTGCTCGTGTCCCACGGAGAGGTAGGTTTTGTCCGAGAACACACTCCCTCCCGCCACAATGTCCAGCTTGCCAAAAGCCTGCCTGTGAGAGGCACTCATTCCATTGGAGATGGGCGAATAACTCTGGTCCCACCACCGCCATTGGGTCGAGTCTGGATCCGAGTACACCCCGTTGAAAACGCTCACCACGGTTTCAGGCTCCTCCCCGGGCCACACCGTGCGCATGTGGATGACGCCGTTGGATGCCCCAGAACCATACATCGACGACGCTGTGGCCTTGACAACCTCCACCTGCCCCACGTGTTCCATGGGCAGGTACGACCACCAGATTTCGCCCAAATCGCCTGAAAGCAAAGGCAGCCCATCGAGCAACATTTGGACGCGGCTGCCAACCCCATAGCTGTAGCCACTGCCACCACGGATGCTGACCTGCCCGTCGAGGATGGATACGCCCGGGGTTTTGGACACCAGCCCCTTCAGATCGAGTGCATTGGCCGCTTCTGCCAAATACGGCTTCAGCACAGTGACCGGTACCGTTTCCTCCTGCACGGAAGACCCAGAGATGCTCGCCGTCACCACCACCGCGTCCAACGCTTCCGCCTGCGGCGAGAGCACCACGCGTCCATCCATGCTGGCAATCCGCTCGCACGCCAGCGTGACGGTTTCGTAACCCACAAAACTGAAGGTGGCCCAACATGGGTCCTCACACGGCACCCCGGCACTCGGGTTCTTGACGCGGCCATCGACATCCGTAGATAGCACTTGCAAAGCCGCGCCTTCCTCACAGCCCACTTGGACCGTCACTCCCGGCAACGGTTGGCCCGTCGCATTCGCCCCATCCAGCGTCGTCCAATGCGTCACCTCTTGTGCCCAACTTGTGGCGCCCGCGAGCCAGAACATCACGGACAGCGCCAGGAAGGGCTTCTGTACATGTTTGGTCATGCTGCAAGATGCTGAGAACGAAGGTGAGCCTAACCTGCTTCTCCCCCAAACTTCTCCACGAGCGCGGCCATTTCTTTCACACCTTGCATCATGAAGCAGAGCATTTCACTGTTTGGGTTGGGACTCCTCGCCTTGAACGCCTGTCAACCTGAAGCGACTTGGCAAACCTGGGAGGCCCCGAGTGCCATTAGAACCTTGGACATCTTGGCCGAGGGACACATCCGCTTTGCAGCCGCGGATGGCTGGGTGGGACAAACGCTGAACCACGGCGAAACGTGGACGCAAACGCAATGGATGCCCCCCGATTCCACGACCCCATCTTTTCGGTCTTCGGCATCGAATGGACACCATTGGTTTGCGGCGTCCATTGCCTCACCCGCGTGGATTGCCCAAGCCCCATTGCGTTCGCTCGAACCCGCTTGGGTCCATCACGACACGAGTGCCGCTGTGTTTCTCGACGCCATGGCATGGTGGAATGCCAAGGAAGGACTGGTGTTTGGCGATCCTGTGGACGGCTGTCTCACCCTGCTAGAGACCCGAGACGCAGGCCAAAGTTGGCAGCGTCTTTCCTGCGAAGACGTTCCCCCACACACGCCAGGCGAAGCTGGTTTTGCCGCTTCCAATGGCAACATCTGCATCCAAGGTGACACCGCATGGGTCTTCACGGGAGGAGTCGCCTCCCGCTGCTTGCGCAGCGTCGACCGCGGCCATCAATGGGAAGCCATCGGTTTGCCCATTCGCCAAGGGGAATCCATGACTGGGGTTTTTGGGGCGTCTTTTGCCAATGCTCAGCACGGTGTGGCCATTGGCGGGCACTGGGAGCATCCCGAAGACAACGACAGCAACCTCATCATGTCTTCAGATGGAGGAAAAACGTGGACGTCGATTTCGGATGGTGCCGGTCCAGGCTATCGCTCCTGCATCCAACATCACCCGAGACTCAGCCAAGAAATCGTTGCGGTGGGATTCAAGGGCATGGATGT
>JBMZAL010000193.1:0-2971 GCA_049611325.1 Flavobacteriales bacterium | reverse complement strand
GTAGTATCCGCCGCCCTTGCCCTTCTTGGAGCCGAGGATTCCCCCGCGTTTGAGGTCGAGCAAAATGGTCTCCAAAAACTTGGTGCTCATCGGGTGGATTTGGACCATGTCACTGATGGAGGTCGGGGTGTCAGAGGCGGATGAATCTGGGGCGTTCTGCTCGTTTCTTCGGGCCAAATCACGTCGGACAAGCGTGCTCAAAGCACGGAAGGCATATTGCGCTTTTTTGGACAGCATGACCCCAAGTTAGGGGTTGTTCGGTTTAATCCCCCTTTTTTGGTGGATTTTCGTTCGGCGCTGGGCAGCCACTCTTAAATGCATTCAATCAACGCCTTGGCGACCTCAGTTTCACAAGGGGTTCACATCGTCTTTGTACCTTAGGGGACCTGACAACGAACGAACATGAACGCATTTGTACGCTTGATGATTGGCTTGGGCTGGATGACCTTGGGGGTTTCCGCGCTGGCGCAACAACACACGGTGGCCCACCAATGGAACGATCAGATTCTCGAGGCCATTCGCAACGATTTTGCCCGTCCCACGGTGCACGCCCGCAACCTGTACCACGCCTCCATTTTGATGTATGACAGCTGGGCCGCCTACGACACCACGCAGTCCCAAACCATCTTCTTGGGGCAAGAATTTGACGGATACCTCTGCCCGTTCGACGAAGCCGCGTTGGAGATCCCCGCAGACCTCGATGCGCGGAAGGAGGCGCAGGAAATCGCCATGAGCTACGCGTCGTACCGTCTGATTCGTCATCGCTACCAGGCCAGTCCTCAAGCGGAGTCGACCATGGCCAACATCTACGTGCAGATGATCATCCAGGAGTTGGACACGTCATTCACTTCCACCGATTACGCCACCCACGGGGCGCCTGCGCTTGGCAATTACCTCGCGGAACAGCTCATCGCGTACGGGATGACAGACGGCTCCAACGAAGCCAACGATTACGCCAACACCTGCTACGAGCAGCTCGAGCCCAACATCCTCCCGGAAGTGCCCGGCACCAGCGGGTTGGTGGACCCCAACCGCTGGCAGGCGGTGGAACTCAGTTTTGCCATCGACCAAAGTGGCGAGCTTCTCACCGAAACGCCGCCCTTCCTTGGACCCCAATGGGGAGAAGTACCTGGCTTTGCCTTGCGCGATTCCAACCTTACGGTGCTCGAACGTGACGGGTGCACGTACAATGTGTGGCACGACCCGGGAGCGCCAGTGTACCTCGACACCAATGTCTTCTCAGGATTTGAAGATGCTTGGAAGTGGAACCACGGCATGGTGTTGAGCTGGAGCGAGCACTTGTCGCCCGACGACGGGGTCATGTGGGACATCGGTCCTGGTTCGTTGAAGTACGACGGCAGCCTGCCTGAATCAGACGAGCTGGACTCTTTTTACGAGTGGGAGAACGGCGGCTTGACGGCTTGGTACGACGAGAACGGCAACTTTGGCGGGCAAGGCCATCAGGTGAACCCCTTCACGGGAGCGCCTTACGAGGTCAACATGGTGCCACGCGGCGACTACGCCCGGGTGATTGCCGAGTTTTGGGCGGACGGTCCAGACTCCGAAACGCCTCCAGGGCACTGGTTCACGCTCCTGAACGAGTTCATTTTGGACGGCCAAGCCGGTCAGCACCGCTGGCGTGGACAGGGCCCGATCATTCCCGATTTGGAATTTGACGTGAAGTCCTACCTCGCCTTGGGTGGTGCGATGCACGATTGCGCCATTGCGGCGTGGAGTGCCAAGGGCTATTACGACTACTCTCGCCCCGTGTCAGCCATCCGCTACATGGCGGAGCACGGCCAAAGCAGCGATCCCTCGCTCCCCAACTACCATCCCGCAGGATTGCCCCTCATCCCGGGCTTCATCGAGATGGTGGACGATGCCGACCCCTTGAATTTCTTCGACGGGGAGGACCAAGTGGGCAAGGTGAAGGTCCGATGCTGGAAGGGTCCCGATTACATTGAGGTCCCCCTCATCGACGAGGCGGGTGTGGATTGGATCATGGCCGACCGTTGGTGGCCGTACCAGCGTCCCAGCTTTGTGACGCCCCCGTTTGCGGGTTACGTCAGCGGACACAGTACGTATTCCCGTGCTGCATCCGAGCTGCTTGAATTGCTGACCGGTTCCGAATACTGGCCAGGAGGACTGGCGGAGTGGACGGCCCCCATGAACCAATTTCTGGTGTTCGAGGAAGGGCCAAGCATGAGCTTTAACCTGCAGTGGGCCACCTTCATGGATGCGTCCAATGAAAGCGCATTGAGCCGCATGTGGGGCGGGATTCACCCACCCATTGACGACGCCCCGGGCCGACGCATTGGCAAGCACGTAGGACGGAACGCCTTCCACTATGCGGAGACCATCGTGTTCCCGCAATGGGCGCAGGAGTTTGGCGGGAACGGATTCTTGCCGTCGGGCGACTGTGAAGGCGATTTCAACGGAGACGGGGCGCGCGGCTCGGGCGACTTGATCTTGTTCCTGACGGCCTTTGGGCTGGGATGGACAGGTCCTTATGACTTGGACAATTCCGCGGCCATCGACACCCCCGACCTGCTGACCTTCCTGCAATTGTGGGACAGCACGTGTGAGTGAGTGTCTGAAGCCAGCCTTGCGCGGGTTTGTGGGGTGCTTCGTGCACAATGGAGGGCGGAACAACTTTGGACGGACGATGCAGATTCAGGCAGGCCTTGCGTGATTTTTGAATCATGGACAATCGGAACACGTCGTTGATCCTCTTCTCTGCGGTTTTTCTGTTGCTTGGCTTCTTGTTGGGCCGGGTCACAGCACCACCCCCACACGGACCTCATGCCAAAATGAAGGGCCCTGCCACGTGCGACCCAAGTGGCCTGGCGGAGGAATTTGTGTGGGTGAGTGAAGACGCAGAAGACGTTCAAGTCATGGTGGTGTCCGACGAAGCGTTCGAGGGAGACACCGCGTTTGCCTTGCCGGGTGGCGGAACGGTGAATGTGATTCG
>JBMZAL010000192.1:0-2978 GCA_049611325.1 Flavobacteriales bacterium | reverse complement strand
TTTGAAGCGCGATTGCCCCGCCTTTGGCACGGGCGCCACGTCCATCAACATCGATGTGGGCACGGGGTACGGCAAACGCATGATGTTTGAGCACCCCGCTGGGGACGCGGTGGTGGTCGGCAACTACCGCACTTCGGGCATCGACATGATTCCAGGCTTCACCCACACAGGGATGTGGTACGACTACCTCACTGGAGATTCACTCAACGTCACGGACCTCAATGCGAGCATGCCGTTCGCGCCAGGCGAATTGCACGTCTACACCGACACGCCCTTGGACCTTCCTGTGCTGACCGAAATTGATGTGGACCTCGATGGACAATTGGCCTCTGAAGGGGACTGCAATGACAACGATGCCACCATCTACACAGGCGCCGTCGACATTGCCAACGACGGCATCGACCAAGATTGCGACGGCCTCGATGCGACGGTGGGCGTGGAAGAAGCGCTGTCCGAATGGTCCCTCTTCCCCAACCCCGCGACAGACGTGCTTCACCTCACACATGTCCACGGCATCGCGCCTCAAGACTTGAAACTCATCTCCCTCGACGGACGAAGCATTCCCATCGACCCAAGCACGGTCGCCGGGGTTACATGGCAGTTTAACGTGGCTCACCTGGCGCCGGGCATGTACCGGTTGTGCTGGACCCAAGGCGGGATGATGTTATCCACACCTGTGCACAAAATCGCACACTGACTGCGCAAGGCTCAGTGTACATTTGACACTATCAAAATTCGCAACCCACTCCTTCGATCCACACTCTCATGATTCGAATTGCAACCTTGGCTTCGCTGTTCCTCCTTTGGGGGTCTTGTGAAGTCGCCTGGGCCCAAACCGCCGTGCAAGGACGCGTGACGGACGACCAAGGCAATGCTTTGCCTTCGGCCACCGTGATGACCGCATCCGGCAAGGGCGTCTTCACCGATTTGGACGGGCAATACACCTTGACCGTGACCGAGGGCGAACAGACCCTGACCTTCTCGTTCATCGGGTACCTCAACACCGTCAAGACCGTCAACGTCAAGGCTGGGGAAACCAAAACTTTGAACATTCGACTTCGCGAAGACGCGGTGTTGCTGAATGAATCGGTGGTCGTCGGCTACGGCGTCCAACGCAAAAAAGAGGTCACGGGGGCCATCTCGACCATTGATTCGAAGGAAATCACCGCGGTGCAAACACCCTCCTTTGAAGCGGCCCTTCAAGGGCAAGCGGCGGGTGTTCAAGTGACGCAAGGTTCGGGCATGGCCGGCAGTGGATCCATTGTCAGAATTCGCGGCTTGAGCTCCATCTCCGCTGGCGGTGACCCCTTGTACGTCATCGACGGCATCCCCATCACCCAGGATTACTTCGCAGGTGGCAACAGCGGCGCCATGAACCGCAATCCCCTCGCCAGCCTGAACCCCAACGACATCAAAGACATTCAAGTGTTGAAAGATGCTGCAGCCACGGGCATCTACGGGTCACGCGGTGCCAACGGGGTCATCCTCATCACCACCAAGCGTGGGGTCAAGAAAGGCATCCAAGTGAGCTACGGCTCTTCCATCGGATATGGCGAGCCTACGGCACGTGCCAACATGATGAACACCGAGGAATACCTCACCATTCGTCAAGAAGCCTGGGAAAACGACGGCGGCACGGGCTACGTGTGGCTCCCCTACCTCACCACGGCAGGCTCCAGCCCTGAAGCCCGCAAAGCCGCGTTCGAAAGCGCCATGGAAACCAACACGGATTGGTTTGAACTGTTCTCACGTCGCGCCCAAAAGACCCAGCAGAACATCGGGATCCGCAGCGGCGGAGAAAAGTGGTCCATGTACAACGGCGTGAGCTACGACAAGAACGAGAGCTACGCCGTCGGCAACAGCTACACCCGCACGAGTGCGCGCACCAACTTCGACTGGACCCCCAACGACAAGATCAAGGTGTTGCTTTCTGGAAGCACGTCGGAAGGTCAAAACCAACGCGTCCGTGGCGGATGGTCTGGAGGCATTGGCGCGGCCATGTCGACTGCCCTCCCCTACATGGCGCCTTACGTGGTGGACTCGACCTTTGATGCCAACGGCAGCCTCGTGTCCACGGAGCGCAACTATGAATTGAACCGCTGGTTCAACCCCATGGCCTATCAGGACCTCGTGCAATGGCGCGAGACAGAGCGTCGCCAGATTGCCACAGGACAAATCGTCATCACCCCGCACAAGCGTTTGGACATTGTCATGAACGGCGGTTACGACAACAGCAAACTCGAGAACGATTCTTACGAAAATTCGGCGCTTGACCGCACCAACGGCTTCGCCTACGGCAACTGGAGCGAATACAACGCCCGCAACTACAACGTGGGGGCAAATGCCACGTTCCGCGCCATCGACACGGACACCACCTCCTTGGCCATTTTGGTGGGTGCAGAAGCCCAAAAATTCGAAAGCGACGGATTTGGCTTCAACCTCCGCGATTCAGACGGCCCTGCATACACCATGCCCGCCTTGCGTGACAGCCTGTTTGGGTTGCACGACAGCTTGTACGACGCCGTTTCTACCGTGACCAATGCGTATGTCAACCAGTTCCGCACGGACGGGTTTGCCTCCACGTTTGCCCGGGTCAACTACAGCCTGAAGGACCGGTACTTCTTCCAGGCCACGGCGCGGGTGGATGGGTCGTCTCGCTTTGGTCAGAACAACCGCTTTGGCTTCTTCCCTTCCGCAGCAGCCGGCTGGGTCATCAGCGACGAACCCTCCTTCAACTCGGAGACCATCAGCTTCCTGAAGTTCCGGACGAGTTGGGGGCGTACTGGAAACGCCAGCATCGACGGTTTCAGCCGCTTTGCGTTGTACAATGACCAAACTCAGGGAGCGACCTACGCGGGCGACACCATTGTCTTCCCCACACAGCCTGGCAACCCTGACCTGCGGTGGGAAACGGTGGAGACCATCGATGCCTCGTTGGAGATGGGCCTCTGGAAGGACCGTGTGTCTGTCGAACTTGG
>JBMZAL010000191.1:0-2988 GCA_049611325.1 Flavobacteriales bacterium | reverse complement strand
TTCATCGTCTTCGCCGTGACCATGCTTTTTGCCGGTTTCACGTCGGCCTACATCGTGAGCAACATGGGCCAGTTTTGGGTGCACATCCCTGCGCCGGACATGTTTTGGGTGAGCAACGCCTTGATCGCGTTAAGCAGCGCCACGTTGTGGTGGGCCACCCGTGCGGTGAAAGCAGGCCAAACCAACCAAGGCATCGTCGGTCTCGCCTTGACCTTGGTGCTCGGCATCGGATTCACCGTCACGCAAGCGGAGGGCTGGAAAGACCTCGCATCTGTGGGAATGGGGTGGAACACCAACGACACCGCTCAGGGCACGGCTTTCCGTTGGAACAACCTTGCGGCCCTCTATGAAAGCAGTGCAGTCTACGGGGAAGACTACGATTTCCGCTACGACGGGCAAGTCCTTCTGCACGACGCCGCCCGCGGAGAGCTGTACGCGCCCGACGACGCCCTGATGGTGCAGCCCATCACCACGAAAGTGTTGCAATCGTCCAACAGCGGCGGCGGGTACATCTGGGCCCTCGTGATGGTGCACATTTTGCACCTGGTATTTGGGCTCATTTACCTGGTGGTCAACGGCATCCGAATTTTCACGGGGGTGATTCATCAAGGGGACACGGTCCGACTCAAGGCGACGGGCATCTACTGGCACTTTTTGGGCCTGCTCTGGATCTACCTCTTCGCCTTCTTGTTCCTCTTGCACTGACACCCTTGCCGGCAAGGCGGCTGTTCACGCTTGCTTGTGGACACAGTCCCTGATTTGGAGGCATTCTAGGTGGTGCACGTAACGCGATTGCCTTATTTTCGCGTCACAATTTCAGACCATGGCTGGAAACACCGAAACGATCCCGACTGACGTCCTGTGGGGCGGAGGTCAAAGCCCCTTCTCCGTCACCTACGGAAAAATGATGATGTGGTTCTTCCTCGTCTCCGATGCACTCACCTTCGGTGGGTTGCTGACGGCGTACGGGTTTGCGCGTGCCACATCCGAAGACGCATGGCCCATCGGCGAGCAAGTCTTCCGAGCCCTTCCCGGCTTGGACGGACAGTACCCACTGATTTACGTGGCCCTCATGACCTTCATCCTCATCGTCTCTTCTGTCACGATGGTGCTTGCCGTGGAGGCAGGCCACCGCAACGACAAGGCCGGTGTGTTGAAGTGGCTCGGCGCCACCATCGTGGGTGGCTTCTTCTTCCTCGGCTCTCAGGCTTGGGAATGGTCTCACTTCATCCACGGCGCAGGCGGAGGCTTCCAATTGGCCAAGGAGGTGACAGTCACGGCCGACAACGGCGAGAGCTTCACCTTGGCTGAAGGCGAGATGATCTTCATGGATCACCACTTTGGCCACTTGGCCGAGCCCTGGAGCGAAGGCGACGCCAACACTGTGTTGACCCAACAAGATGGCCACATCACTTTGACCCAGTACGGCGAGCACGACCACAGCGCCCAATTGCACAGCCTCACCCTCAACAAGTACGTGGAGAACGAAAGCCACGTTTCTGGCGACGAAGCGGTCAAGCTTTGGAACGCACGCAGCGAGGTGTTCGCATTCGGCGCCAACCTCGAGGACAGCGAATACGCCGTCCAACAGACCTACGCCAACTTCTTCTTCTTCATCACCGGATTCCACGGATTCCACGTGTTCTCCGGCGTCATCATCAACATCATCATTTTCTTGATGGCGTTGAACGGGGTGTTTGAGCGCCGCGGCCACTACGAGATGGTGGAGAAAACCGGATTGTACTGGCACTTTGTCGACCTCGTTTGGGTCTTTGTATTCACCTTCTTCTACCTCATCTGACATGGAACGCGACGATCTCATTGTCAACGACAGCTACGCCATGGCGGCGCACCACAGCGAAGAAGCGGGTGCGGCCATTCGCAAGAAAATTTGGTTTGTCACCGCATTGTTGACCCTCATCACCGCCGTCGAGGTGGGCATGGGCGTGGTCTTCAAGCGGTCTGAAACCTTCACTTGGACGGCCATCAAGTGGACCTTCATCGTCATGACCTTGGTCAAAGCGGGCTACATCGTGTTGGTCTTCATGCACCTCGGCGACGAGCGCCGCAACTTGAAGCGCGCGGTCATCGCCCCTTACGTGTTGTTCATCTGCTACCTGCTCTTCATCGCGATCACGGAAGGCTTTGGACACCTGAACAGCTTCAACACCCTCCACTGAGCGACCGCCCATGGGCATGTTGAAGAACCGATTGATTCTTACTGCAATGATGCTGGCCCTGCCTTTGGCGGGGCTGGTTTTTTTTGGGTTGCTCACGGAGCACAACTTCAACACCCTGCCCTACTACACCGTGGACGGGCCGATGGAAGGCCAAACCCTCGACGCCCAACGCGTCGGCGACTTTGACCTTGTCAACCACCTCGGAGAACCCTTTTCCAGTGACGAATTGCGCGGCAAGGTTTGGCTCGCTGCGTTTTACGGGACCGATGCCCCGCACGTGGCGCAGGTGACGCGCCAATTGTTGTGGCCCAACTTTCGCTACCGCGACGAAGGCGACATCGTGGTCGTCAGCTTCTCGTTGAGCCCCGAGCACGACACACCCGAGGTGCTTCAAGAATACGTCGAACGCAACACGCGCTACAACGGATTCACGGGCAAGTGGCAATTCCTGACAGGCGAAGCCGAAGACATTGACCGCGTGGTCACCGAGGACTTCATGATCCAGCGCGACCCCGAGGACCCCAACAACGTGGCGACGATTTGGCTTGTCGACACGGAAGGGTTCTTGCGCGGGGTGTACCACGCCGCTTCCGAAGACGCCATCCGCGATGCCGTCGAAGACATTGCCCTGCTCAAGAAAGAGCGTGACGTGGCGGAATACGCCCGGGAGAAATTGACTGAGGCGCTCGAGGTGCATCCCGAGCTGCCCGTGTTGGGTCCAGAAGGCCACACCATTCCCGCCTTCGCCTTCACCGGCATTGACAGCGTGGAAATCAGCCACCGCAGCGTGGAAGGTCAGGTGAAGATT
>JBMZAL010000190.1:0-3022 GCA_049611325.1 Flavobacteriales bacterium | reverse complement strand
ACGCCGTCCACGTTGCACGCGTTGTCAAAAATGCAAGAACCATCATCTTCGGTAGCCGTGGCGTCATAGTTCGTGGCGTTCGCGTTGGTGCACCCTGGAATGGCGGGGCCGCATCCGTCGAAGGTGTGGCTGGCCAAATTGGTCCAATCGTCAATCTCATTGACAATCCACTCGCTGTCATCTGCGTTGGTTCCAGCACTGGTGGTCCAATCACCTCCATTTCCAGAAAGAACCGACGACTTGCGGACAATGGTGTGGTTTTGGGTGCCATTGGCAACTCCGGCCACCGCCCAGCCTGAACCGGGGTCGCCGTTCCAATCGCCGACCGCGTCGATTTGGACAAACGACGTCTCGTCACCTTGAACAAGAATGAAGCCGTCATCGCCGTTTGAGAGGAATGTGAATGTGTGGTCCGCTTCAGCCAAAATGGTTGGATCTGAAGAGGGGTGTGCGATCACATACACGTCGCCCGCAGCCACCATGGCACCCTCGGGAAAGGCATTCCAAAATTCATATTCACCCGCCACCGCTGGTGCATTGGACACGCTGGGAAAGGCGTAACCACTGAGATCGACATCCACACCCGTGGGATTGTAAATCTCGAGGTACTTGTTGTTCGAGGAGCCTTCCGCGGCCTCTGAGAAAAAGAGGTTTTCGCACTGGGCCCATGTGGCTCCTGCGCTCCAGAAGAGCAGCGCCGAAGCAAGCAAGGTTGAAAAACGCATTTGTTTGGGAATTAAAGGTTTTGGACGAGTAAAAGTACGTATTCCAAGACGAAAACTAGCGATTGAGCGAAGAGTTCATGCAGGCTTTACATAGGCCTTCGATATAACCCTGTATAACCTGTCGAAAACACGTTTAGTCAAAAAGTGTGGGGGCCGGTGGCGCCCACGTGAACGTTGTTCGGTGCAAGGGGGTCGGACCGCGTTCCACCAAAGCTTGTCGGTGGGCCACCGTGGGGTACCCCATGTTGGTTTCCCACCCGTAGCCCGGGTAGGTTTGGGCCGCGTCGAGCATGTAGGTGTCTCGGTGGGTTTTGGCGAGGATGCTCGCGGCTGCGATGGATGCAATTTTGGCATCGCCCTTCACAAAACAACTGTGGGGAGGCATGTCTTTGTCGGACACAAATCGGTTGCCGTCAATGAGCAAGTGGTCGGGCATTCCTGCCAACCCTCGGACCGCACGACGCATGGCTTCAAACGACGCTTGCAAAATGTTCATGCGGTCGATTTCCGAAGGCGACACGAAGGCCACAGACCACGTGATGGCTTTGGACTCGATCTCTGCGCGAAGTTGTTGACGCTGCGAGGCCGTAAGTTGCTTGCTGTCGTTCAAGGGAAGTTGCTTCGCCACCCGGGCATCGAAGACAACCGCAGCCGCGACGACCGGCCCGGCCAAGCACCCCCGACCGGCCTCGTCACATCCAGCCTCGATGCGGCCTTTCACCACTTGGGAAAGCAACGCTTTGCTCATGTCAGCATGGTGTTCAATGCCTTGTCGAGCTTGGCCCCTGTGGCTGCCCAGGAATAGGTTTTGGCGCGGGCCAATCCGCGTTGGCGGGCGGATTGAGCCGCCTCTGGATCCAATTCGAGGCGATGCATTTCGCGGGCGATGGACCTCGGCTGTGCGGGATCGACGAGCGCAAACGCCGCATCTCCACAGACTTCGGGCAAGGAAGTCACGTTGGAACTGATGACGGGCACCCCACATGCCATGGCTTCCACAACAGGGATGCCAAACCCTTCAAACCATGGCACGAACACCAGGCCTTCCGCTCCCGCGACGGCACGCACCAAATCCGCGTTGTTCAAGCGCCCCGCGAAGTGCACGTGGGTGCACAGCTCCGCGGAAAGCGCAGGCAAGTCGTCGCTCCACATCGCCACACCGACCACCACAAGGTCCCAGCTTCCCCCGAGCGCACGGTACGATTCAAAGGCCGACATCAACCCTTCCACATTCTTCCGCGGGTGCAAGGACCCGACGAAAATGAAGTAGGGACGTCCCTCCGAAAGCGTCCTTCTCGCCCCTTCGCGCTCTTCGAGACTTGCCGGCTTGAAGGCCTCGTCCGCGGCATTCGAGAACACTTCGATGGCGCGTTCATCCAGTCCGTACGTCGTTGCCAAATCGTGACAGCTGTACTCCGAGACCGTCCCGAGGACTTGCGCGCGCTTTGCGAAACGTGGGAATTCGGTTTGGTAGTAGTTCCGCCAGCGTTGGGGCAGTCCCTCAGGACGGTGCTCAAAATTCAAGTCGTGAATGACCGTCAATTGCGGGAAGTCGGCAGGCATGTCTGTGGCGAGTGGACCTTCCAGCGAAACGAACGCCTCGGCGTTCCACTTCCGGAGCACCCGACCCAACGGCCAGCCAAACCACCACCGCATCAACCACGGTCGGCGCGCGGGGATACGAATCCGCACCACTTCCACGTTGGGGCCCAAACGAAACATCTCATCGTCAGGCCTGTCCACCACAAGCAAGAACGCATCGTCGGGACGAAGCGCCACGAGTTGCGTCAGTGTGTTCAAGGTGAACCTGCCGATGCCCTCGAGCTTCCCCGGCACCAACAATCGTCCGTTCAAGGCAATGCGCGCCATGACCTCAAAGGTACCGCCGCGGCCCATTACCTTCGCGGCGAACCACGATTCAACGCAAGCGCCATGTCTTCAAACCATCCCATGGAGTCCACACACCTCTTGGTGTTCATCTACCGCAACCTGAAAACGCTGATTGCCGTTGGGTTCATGGCCGCGGTGGCCGCCTCAGGCGTGTCCCTCATGCTCGACGAGTATTACGAGAGCACGGTGGTCATGTTTGCCACGTCGCAACACAGTTTGGGGGAACAGTTCTTTGAAGAGACCAAAAAGAACGACCTCCTCGCGTACGGCGAGACGGAAGACGCCGAGCGCTTGCTCCAGATCTTGAATTCGCACCGCATCCGCAACCGAATCATCGAGAAGTACGACCTGTACACGCATTACAACATCGACCCTACTGAACCCGGTGCCAAGACTGACATGGCCTT
>JBMZAL010000189.1:0-3025 GCA_049611325.1 Flavobacteriales bacterium | reverse complement strand
CCATTCTTGGTCGTTTGCCATCCCACGTCGCTTTGGAGGGGCAGCCAGTTGTCGAGCAGCGACTTTACCTCTGTAGCCGTGGTGTTTCCGCACTCGCTGAAGAGGTACACATCGGCGTCCAAGGCCGGAACAATGCGTTCGAACCGCGATTGGCGAACGGGATGAATGAGGCCGTTGCCCAGGACATTGTAGGCACAGACACGGAGGAAAGAGGGATGGCCCTTGGCCACGGAGATGGGGGCGAGCTGAGAAGCACTGGCTTCGTTGAAATCGTAAACGAATGAGCCCCCCACATCAGGCAGTTCATCGTTGTATTGGGTGTCCCTGAAGAGCAGTCGAATGGAGTCTTGAGGAAAGAGCACATCTCCGGTTTCCAGAATGACATCACGCCGAAGGGCGAATTCAAATTCCTTGGAAGTCACTGTGGGAGAGGGGACAAGACCAATCTCTGAAAAGTTGACTTGGTCGGCGGGGCCAAAATTGGTGTACGCGAACAGACCGTTGAAATCGATGCCCAGTTCAGATCCGAAGCCCTCCCTCACCGGATACCCCGTTGAGGAATCCATGTCGACGTCGATCTGGAGGAACAGGTTGTGCGGATACAGGAAGTCGGTCAAGTCGAGGTCGGAAGCCAAACGCACGTAGACGTACAAATGATCAGAATCGCTTGTCACCTTCATCTCCAGCAAGTCAACGGCGGGAGTGTCCTCTGTCAAGGAATCCTCGAACCCTTCAATGGCAGCCCAATCGTCGAACACACCATCAAGGACAATGGAGCCGTTCTGCGCCAGTGCTTGAATCATGTGCAGAAGCACAACTGCGGTCATCAAGCTTGTTTTGAAATCAGCCATTACATTTACAAGGTAGGGATTCAAAAAGCTTGAGAATGACCAGGGGTGCTGTTTCTTCGGCTGTCACAGACTTCAGACAACATCCCCGGCATTGTGACGTTAACGAAGACATGAACGCATTCCTTCAAACCGCCTCGGGTGTGGGACTTTTGATTCTGGTGTCAGGGGCCGCGTCTTCCTGCAACCCTACGTGCGACAGCGCGCTGGCCGCGTGTGAACTGTTGCCCGATCCGGGGCCGTGCTTTGCGGCCATCCCCAAGTTTTACTTCGACCAAGAAGCCCAAGAATGCAAAGAATTCACTTGGGGTGGTTGCGGAGGGGTGGTGCCATTTGACACCTTCGAAGCGTGTCAGGGATGTCAGTGCGACTGATTGGCAGTCATCTTGTTGTTTGAGCTTGGTTTTGGCATCGTGATGCATGCCATGCCTTCAAGTTCCACAATTCAGCGTCCACTCGGGCCAAATCCCGCCCACCCGCGCTAATTTTGCCTTATCGTGATTCGCCCCAAGCACATTTCCTCCACGGCCCACATTTCGGCGTTCGCGCTGCTCGCCACATGGTCTTTGGTGGTGGGGTTGGAATTCATGCACCAAGTCGGGCACATGGTGTCGGGCTGTTCGCACCATGCCCACCACGGTGAACATGCCCATCATCACGAGGGCTGCTCCACCTGGGAGGGACCGCACGACGACACCCGCCTCGTTAGGCACGAGCATGTGTGTGAGTTGTGCGACTGGACGTTCTCGCAGGAAGTGCCCCCACTGACATTGGAGGCTTCCAGGGCTTGGCAGACATGGCGCGCTGAACGTGGCATCGGGGAAGTGACCCCGGGACACACACAGAAGCTGTTTTGGACAACCACTGGACGACGCGGACCGCCCCATTTCGGCTGAGTTTCCGTCCGATTTGTCTGTTGTTCAATTCCCTGTCTCATGGATCACATTCCATGGGGGCATGCCCTTGGCCACACGGTTGACGTTCCACGCGCAGTCTTGACATTGTGCTTGGTGGTGCTTTCCTCTTTGACGGGGAGGGGCCAAACGTCGATGGCCGTGGAAGGTCACGTGTTGCAAGCCTCCTCAAGTTCGAAGTTGCCAGGAGTGTTGGTGATGGCTTGGCCTTGTGGCCTCGCCACGTCCACCGATGCCCTGGGTGCGTTTCGTGTGTCGTGTCCCCACGGCATCGATTCGCTCACGCTCTCCTGCGTGGGGTTTGACACCCAAGTGGTGGTGAGCCCTTCTTCGCACGTGGATGTGTGGATGGAGGAATTGAACGTGATGCTGGGTCAAGCCCAAGTCGCGGTGAATCGCTTCAGCGAATCGGAAGCCTCGGCCCTCGACCGACCCACCCTCATGCAGGCCCTCGACCGGACGCCCGGCCTTCAAAGCCTCGACTTGGGGGCTGGCATGCTTCAGCCCGTAGTTCGGGGTCTTTTTGGTTCACGGGTTGCGGTGCTGGAAGACGGCGTGCCTCAGCAGGGAGGTCGCTGGGGCTCGGACCACGGCGTTCTCGTCGCCCCTGAACTTCAGGTGGCGTCGGCATGGGTTCCTGGAGGGGGGCACGTGTGGATGGGACCAGAAGCCGTAGGGGGTGGGCTGAGATTTGAATCGCCCAGCCGCGCCAACGCTCCGGAAACGCAGACACGAATGGGGGCCATGGCCCAAATTGGACAGATCAAAGGCGGTCTTCACGCCCTTCACATTGCGTCCACGCCCAAGATCCACTGGCACGCGGGCATGTCCGTCAAGGGCTTCGGTTCGACGCAAGTTCCACAGCGTCGGTTTGCGTACCTCGGACGAGTGTATCAACTCGAAACAGGCGCCTTGACCAACACCGCTGGACGTGCGGGCCATGCGGTGCTTGGCTTCGAGCGCGAAACACGTACAGGCCGATCCGTGGCTTGGTCCATGAGACTTTCGGATGTCCATCAGGGCTTGTTTCCCGGCATTGTGGGCTTGCCTCGTCAAGGAGACTTGTCGCCCAATGACGGATTGTGGGAGATTCGACTTCCCAATCAGCGCGCTTCCCGCATCCAGTCGGTCCTGAAATGGTCCGGTTCGGAAACGGACGTGGATGCGGGCTGGGGGTACATTTTGTCAGGCTCTTGGAACCAAAGAAGAGAATTTGCCCCACCGCATGCCCATGGTTGGGGGCCTTTGCCGGACTCAGATTTG
>JBMZAL010000188.1:0-3026 GCA_049611325.1 Flavobacteriales bacterium | reverse complement strand
TTGAATCATCAATTCAAGGGCCTCCAGATAGGCTGAAAGTGGGATGGAATCCACGACGATTTCCCCTGGTTGGAACTCTAATCCGTAGGCGGACAACAGATCCTGCAAATCATAAACCGCTATCAATCCATCTCCGTTGCCATCAGGATTGTAGGGCAATGTCAATTGTGCTGACGTAGTGTACGTAACAGCGATCAGAAGCAAAACCAGAAAACGTCTCATTTGGTCCAAATTGGATACCTAATTTAAGACGTTATGCAAAATCAGCGGCGCTTCTTGCCCTTATTCTTCACGCTGAAGCCAGGTGCGCCGCCCGATGCAGACGTGTTCCACGGTTCTTGACCAGGCTTAAACGCAGGCTTTTTCTTCGCTTTCTTCTTGGCCTTGCCAGCGCCCATCGGCTTGCCGGGCTTGCTGTCGTTCCATGAAGGTGGACCATCCGGAGACTTGAATCCGTCCTTGGATTTGTAACCGCCCTTCGACTTGAACTTCTTGTTGAAAGGCTTTTTCCGGAAGGGACGTCCGCCTCGGTCCCCTCCGCGGTCGTAACGATCGTCACGGTCCCGGCGACGGTCGCCCATGTCCTTTTGGTTCAAGTCAGCCTTGCCGGCTGTCTCGAGTTTGCGCATTTCTGCAACCACAACCTGACGTAGCAAGTCCTCCTTTGAGAGTTCGCCAAAAAGCAAACTCATCTGCTCCCAAATGTCTTCGGGGACGCCCCGTCCTGCGGGCAACTCAATCAGCCCTTGGCCCCACGTGGTCATGCGCGCGTGGAGGATTTCCTCGGGGTTTGGGACCATGGTTTGGGTGAATTCAATGCCAAGGGTGCGAGAGAAACGGTTCAAATGGCCGCGCTCTTTCACACTCATCAACACCAAGGAGATGCCCTTCTTCCCTGCGCGGGCGGTTCGGCCCGAACGGTGGGTGTAGTACGCCGCCTCGCCCGGAAGCGAGTGGTGGAAGACGTGTGTGAGGTTGTCCACGTCGATGCCACGCGCGGCCACGTCGGTGGCCACGAGAACCTGGAGGTGCTTCTGCTTGAACCGCAACATGACGCGGTCGCGTTGGGCCTGCGACATCTCGCCGTGCAAGGCGTCGGCACGGTAGCCGCGCTTGAGCAGCTCTTCGGCCAGCGCTTGGGTGTCGCGGCGCGTGCGGCAAAACACCACGCCATAGAGCTCGGGGTCGAGGTCGAGGAAGCGGGCGATGGCCTCGCTTTTGTCGGAGTGGCGCACGAGGGCGTACTGGTGGTCGATGTTTTGGTTGACCGTCGCAGACTGGTTGACCTTGACCTCGAGCGGGTCGGTCATGTACTCGCCCACCATGCGGCGGATTTCGCGCGGCATGGTGGCCGAGAACAGCCAGGTGAACTTGTCCTCAGGCGTGAAGGACAAGATCTCGTCCAACTCCTCCTTGAACCCCATGTTCAACATCTCGTCGGCCTCGTCGAGCACGAGGTGCCGAATGCGGTCGAGCTTCACAGCCTTGCGCTTGGCGAGGTCGATGAGGCGGCCCGGCGTGGCGATCACCACGTGGCAAGGCTTCTTCAACTGGGCAATCTGCGTGGCGATGTTGGCGCCGCCGTAGACCGCCACGGTCTTCAAGCCCTTCTTGTGCTTGGCAAACTTCTCGAGCTGCTCGGCGATTTGTTGTCCCAGTTCCCTGGTGGGCGCCAGCACCAACGCCTGCACGTGGTCCCACTCGGTGTCGAGGTGGTCGAGGAGCGGCAGGCCGAAGGCGGCCGTCTTGCCGGTGCCTGTTTGGGCCAAACCAATGAAATCGCGGTCGCCCTCCAGCAACAGGGGAATCGCCTGGGCTTGGATGTCGGTGGGCGTCTCGAAACCCATCTCAGTGATGGATTTCAGCAGGGGGGCGGAGAGCCCAAGGGTGTCAAATGTGTCCAAAAGGAGGGGAATCAGGGCGCAAAGGTCGCCCATTCCAAGCAGATGGGCCTCAAGGGGGTTATTCACAGGGGTGAGAGGAGCAACTTCGGGGAGGTTGATGTGGATGCGCGTACTGGGAAAGTAGCTTGGACGTTCAGGAAAGACGCGCCATGATGACTTCTCACACACACTCCACCGCCAGTGCCCTTCGAACCATGATGGGGCTGGGTTTGGTCTTGTTCATGAACGCCTGCTTGGTGGCCGCACCACGGAACGTGGGGGCGACGGGCGATCCGAAGGGGGACGAGAAGGGCGCCAAGCCGGTGGCGACGAACGAGACGTACATCGAGCAGTGGCAGGACGAGGCGGTGCGCCAAATGCAGCAGTATGGCATTCCTGCGAGCATCACCTTGGCCCAAGGCATCTTGGAAAGTGGCAACGGGGTGAGTGAACTGGCGCGGCGGTCCAACAACCATTTTGGGATCAAGTGCCACGCCACATGGACCGGAAAGCGCACCTACCACGACGACGACGAGAAGGGCGAATGCTTCCGGGTGTACGACGACGCGAAGGACAGCTACGAGGACCACAGCCACTTTTTGCTGCGCGACCGGTACGCGCGGTTGTTTGAGCTGGAGCCTACGGACTACAAGGGCTGGGCGAAGGGCTTGAAGGCGTGTGGCTACGCGACGGACCCGTCGTACGCCGATCGGTTGATCACCCTCATCGAGAAGCACGACCTCAATGCCCTCGACGTGCCCGGCGGCCGCTGGGACGGTGGCGAGGAGGCATTGGCTTCGAACGACACGCCCTCCAGAGGCGACAAGACGACGCCCCAAAACGACCGGAGCAACCGCGGAAATCGGGGAGGTCGGGAGGAAGTGAATGTGCGGGAGCACGACGTGGTGCGGAAGGCGAACACGGGTGGCGGAACGGTGGAATTGGGCGGCACGCACCGCGTGCGAACGACCGTGCACGGGGTGCAGTTTGTGTACGCCGAGGCCGGAGACACGCAGGCGTCGTTGGCCAAGGATTTGGACTTGATGCCTTGGCAGATTCGCACCTACAACGAAGTCGGCAAGCAGCATGAATTCAAGGCAGGCGACCGCATCTACATGCAGCCGAAGAAGGCGCACGCGGCCA
>JBMZAL010000187.1:0-3068 GCA_049611325.1 Flavobacteriales bacterium | reverse complement strand
GAAATAGTCCTGGACTTGCGCAGGGGTGGAGCGGACAGATTGGTCGATTTCGGCTTGCATCTTTTGGGCCAAAATCTGCTCGCGCACCGGCTCATTGAACTCCGCCTTCCACTCGGCCACGGACTTGCCATACTCTGCTTCGAACGCCTCCACCGAGCCAAACATCTGCATGTAGTACGTCAGTCGGCGGTCGATTTCGCCGAGGACTTCGGCGTCGGTGACCTCGAGGCTGTCAAGGCGTGCGTTGTGCAGAAGAAGTTTCTCGAACAGCACAGATTCGAGCAATCCGCACTCGTTGTCGTCGGTGACAGTGCGGCCCTCAAGTTTGGCTTGGGTCACGCGGTCGCGGATGTCGCTCGCGAGCACGATTTCGTCTCCCACCACGGCCACAATGCCGTCAAGGCGTTGGTAGGTCGCCTCCGTGCCAGGCTGTGCCCAAGCGTGGAAGGAGAAGAGGAAGGCAAAAAGCGCAAGGACCAGTCGTGCGTGAACCATGGTTCGAATTTAGGGGTGGCAAGCGTTCAGACGCACAGCGCAGGCGGGCAAGAACTCACAAATTTTCTCGACGCAAATCCCCCTCCGCCCAGGCGCGCTGAAGCAAAGTGTCACGCAGGGCTTCGCGCAGCTGTTGACGGCGCTTCTGAAGCAAAAGCTCGGTGATTTGGTCGCGGGCCACATCGAGGGGCGCGGTCTTTCCCTTCAGTCCGTGGTCCAGGAAACGCACGAAGTAGATGCGGTCGTTTTCCTTGAACGAGAGGGGGGAGGTGCGCTGGATTTGGTCTTCCACGCGGTAGAGCGAGAGCGGCACCTCATCGACGAGGTCACGCACAAACCACCACGCCTCGTGGTCCACATGGTGCACGGCGCCGCGCTCCATGCACCAGCGTTCCAACTCCGGAATGCTCGCCGAATCGGCGGCCGAGAGCCATTCCTTGACCTGGTCCATGTCGTTGTCCCAAGCGCGGGCTTCGCGGCGCGACCAATTGGCGCCGCGGGTTTGGGCCGCGACTTCGGGGTCGGGCAGGTGCAGGTACAAGACCTGAACGGCGTGGTCGTGCAAGGTGAACAGCTCGGGGTGGGCGTCATAATATGCCACGATGTCCTCCTCGGACACCTCTTCGTCGAGCCGACTCGCGACGTACCGGTTCTCGTAGGTGTTGATGAGCAGGCTGCGGCGGTAGACCTCAAGTGCTTGCTCGATGGAGGCGAGCTCGTTGCGCAATTGGGTTCGGGCCTCGTTGACGAGCACCTGCTCGCGAAGCCAGCGGTCCAGGACCCGCTCGGCAAAGGCCGCGCTGTCTTTCAAATTGAGGTCGTCGGGCACCTGTTGGGCCAGGCTGTCCCACGTCAGGACTTCGCCGTACGCCTCGGCCACCACGTCGTTCCCAAACCGCGCCTCCGCGGGCTGCACACCGTCACCACAGCTCCCCAGTGTACTGAGAAGCAACAGGGCTGCGATCGTGCGGGTTGGAATCATTCGCGCACCAGGCTGTACAACGCCTCGCGGTTGATTTTGTGGCGATACTTCCGCTGGAGTGCCAAAATCCACTCCTTCTCAAGGTGGTCTTGGTAGGCGGCAATGGCGGCACCACGGCACTCGTCGAGCGACTTGGGTGTGGGCGCCATGTCTTCCTTGACATGGACCAGGATGATTTGGTCTCCGCCTTCGGTGGTTTCCAAAATCACGAGGCCATTCTTGTCTGCCACGAGCGATCCGTCGCGCAGGGCGGCAAATGCACGGTCGGCAAACGCGTTGTCGCCTTCCACATACTTCCCGGTTTCGTTGCGCAGGGCGAGGGGGCGCTCGGCGATGAGTTCCCGGCGCAGGCCTTCCACATCGCCTGTCTTGCGAATCACCTTGCGGACCTTCTTGGCAATCTTGGCGTCTTCACAGGTGTGGATGCCGGCATCGAGGCGGGCGGGCCACATGAAGGCGTCGAGGTTGCGGCTGTGGTAGTCTGCCAGCCCGGCGGAATCCTTGACGGCACGGCTCCACACTTTTTGGTCTGTGAGCTCAAAGAGCAAGATGCCGTCGTGGTATTCTTCCATGAGCAGGCGGAAGTCGTCGTGCTTGGCCTCAAGCTGGGTGTCTTCATAGGCGAGGAGGGCTTCCTCCACGTAGCGATCCACCTCCTGCGCCACCATCATGGCGGCGGGACGGTTGAGGTTGCGCACCTTGCCGCCGTTCACCCACGTCACAAAGTCCTGCACGCTGTAATCCTTGCCCGCCACGCTGAACAGGGTGCGTGAGAGTTCGCTGCGGCGCACGCCCTCGAGTGGGTGGCCGGGGTAGAAGAGGCTGTCAATCTTGGCGGCGGCGACCTTCAACGCGTCCAAACGACGGCTGCTCACCGTGGTGCCGTATTCCTTTTTCAGCTTGTTGACGAAGGACGTCTTGGTGATGTCTGCGCGGCTGTCGCGACGCACTTTTTTGGACAATTCGCGTCGGCTTTCCTCCAGCGTCGGCAAGGTCTTCTTGTCAATGAGCTTCAGGATGTGAAAGCCGTAATCGGTGCGCACGGGACCCGTGATGTCTCCGGGCTCGTCCATGGCAAATGCCGCGTCCTCAAAGGCTTCCACCATCTTTCCCGTGCCAAACCAAGGCAACAAGCCGCCTTTGTTGGCCGTCGACGGGTCTTCGCTGTATTTCATGGCCATGGACTCAAACGACTCGCCGCTCATGAGCATGCGCTTGACTTCCATGATTCGGCCTTCGGCGTTGGCCACTTGATCTTGAGGCGCATCCTTGGGCATGCGAACCATGATGTGGGCGACTTGCACTTCGCCGCGCGCCTTGCGCTTGCCGTTGACCTTCAAAATGTGGTAGCCAAACCGCGTACGCACGATGTCGCTCACTTCGCCTTCCGCGGTGTTGAACGCCGCGTTTTCGAAGGGGTAGACCATTTGAAACGCGGTGAACCACCCCAAATCGCCGCCGTTGCTCGTCACAGATGGGTCTTCGCTGCCGCCCTTGCTGCGGGCCACAGTCTCGAAGTCTTCGCCGTTCATCACCCGCGTGCGCAACGCTTGGATGCGGTTCCAGGCGTTGAGGGAGTCGGCCGGCGAGG
>JBMZAL010000186.1:0-3117 GCA_049611325.1 Flavobacteriales bacterium | reverse complement strand
GGCAACGCCAACGCCTCTTTCATGCCCTCGTACACGGGGGTGCCGTGGGCGTCGGGAGCGCCGATGAGATTGAGCATGGCAGAAGCCGGGTGCAGGGGAGAGGTGTCGCCAAGCGGCAGGTTCAGCACCGCCCGCAAGTGCTGCTCAAACTGCGAGCACACGTTGCCTTCAATGGTATGGTGCCCGCTGTTGTGGGTGCGCGGCGCCACTTCATTCACCCACAGCGCGCCCTCGCGGTCGAGGAACATCTCCACGGCCAGCAGCCCCACAAAGTCCATCGACGTGACCACGTCCAACGCGAGTTGACGTGCCTGGGCTTCCACGGCTTCGGAAATGGCCGCCGGCGCCATCAAGTGGTCCACGAGGTTGACCTCGGGGTTGAACACCGATTCCACCACGGGGTAGACCGCTGTGGCGCCGTCGGCGTTTCTGGCCACAATGACGCTGAGTTCTTTGTCAATGTCGACGGCCTGTTCGAGCACGCATGGCGCGTCAAAGCCCCGCGCCGCGGCGTCCTCTGCCGACTTCAGGACTTGCACGCCCTTGCCGTCGTACCCGCCTTTGCGCAGTTTTTGGACAATGGGAAAGCCCATGGCGCCGACATCCGCAAGGCCTTCGATGAGCTGATAAGGTGCGCTCGGGATGCCCCAGCGCTCGTAGGCCTGCTTTTGGAGTCCCTTGTCTTGGATCAAGCCCAAATGCGCCGGCCGCGGCACCACCTCCACACCCGCGTCGGCCAAGGCCTGGAGGCCCTCGACGCTGACGTGCTCAATTTCCACGGTGAGGACGTCCAAGTCGCGCCCAAACGCCACCACGGCCTCCGCGTCTTTCAAGTCGCCTTGCACAAACCGAGGCGTCAAATGGCGGCACGAGGCTTCCTCGCTGGGGTCCATGACCTCGACGCGCACATCCCAATTCATCGCCTCTTGGATCATCATGCGGCCGAGTTGGCCACCGCCCAACACCCCAAGGCGCAGGGCAGGTCCGACAGGAGGAAGAGAGGATGAGGTCGACGCGTTCATGCCGCAAAGATACCGGTCGCGTGCAGGTCCCAAGCGGGATTTGTGCGAAGTTTGGCCCATGGAAGTTTTGACAGACAGTGTGTTCTTGGGCAATCCCCTGATCGAATGGGCCCAGGCTTTGGGGTTCTTCTTTGGAAGCATCGTTGTGGCCCGGGTGGTGTACGCCTTGTTCAAAGGCCTTTTCAAGCGGCTTGCGGCCAAAACCACCACCAAGTGGGACGACATCCTCGTGGATCAAGTGGAGGAGCCGGTGGCGTTGGGCATTGTGATCCTCGGCTTTTGGCTGGGGTATGCACACTTGCATTTTGGCGACAACGTGGACCAATTCATGGAACACGTCTTCCAAATCCTCATCGCCATTGACGTCACGTGGCTGGTGGCGCGCCTGCTCGATTCGGTGGTCAGCAACGTCATCCTGCATCTCGACGAGCGCACGGATGGCAGCATGGTGGCGCAGTTTGGTCCCATTCTTCAAAAGACGTTGCGCTCCTTGGTCTGGATCCTGGGCATCATCTCGGGCCTGACGAACGCGGGCTACGACGTCGGCGCCCTGCTTGCGGGGGTCGGAATTGGCGGTTTGGCGATGGCCATGGCGGCCAAGGACTTTGTGGCCAACATCTTCGGGGGCATCACGGTTTTCATTGACAAGCCCTTCGGCGTAGGAGACCGCATCAAGGTGAACGGCATCGACGGCACGGTGCAGGAAATTGGCATCCGTTCGACGCGCATCAAGACCCTTGAAAACCGGCTGGTGACCATTCCCAACAACCAGTTCACCGACAAGGTCGTGGAGAATGTGACGGCCGAGCCGTCGCGGAAAATGAAGGTCGTGCTCGGCTTGACCTACGACACCACCCCTGAACAGATTGAACAGGCGCTGCAGATTTTGACGGACATCGTGTCCGAAGCGGGCCGAACCGAGGACGAGTACACAGTGTGGTTCAGCGGGTTTGGGGACTTCAGCCTCAACGTAAGCGCCATCTACTTCATCCGAAAGGGAGAACATTGGGCGCACGTCCCCAACGAGATCAACCTGGAGATTCTTCGCCGCTTCAATGCCGCGGGACTGGACTTCGCGTTCCCGACGCAAACCCTCATCCATGAAGGCTTGCCGCAATCGTGACATTTCTGTGATGGGCGGGCGCTGTATGTTGGTCCCAACACCTTGATTACATGAACGAATACGACGTCATCATTCACATGAATGAGCCCCGATATTGGGTGCTTTTGTTGGGAAGCTTTGCCTGCGGCCTCGCGCTCATCCGACGCTTCCAACGCCTCGAAGGCAACGTGTTGGAACGGGCGTTGAAGCAAATGGGATGGGTTCTGATTGCCCTGCAGGTTGCCTACCAGATTTACATGGTCGTCGATCCCGGATTCCATTGGACCGTGCACCGGTGCCTGCCCCTTCACTTTTGCGGCATCAACATCTGGCTTGTGGCGCTGAATTGCTTTTGGCGTAACCGCACGGTGTATCTCTTCACGGCATTCATGGGCACCATCGGTGGTTTTCACGCCATCCTCACGCCGCAGCTGACGGTGGGGGATGCCTGGCCCATTCTTCTGCACTATTACATCAACCATGCTGCGCTGATTTTTGTGCCCATCGTGATGACGCAGCGGTTCAAGATGCGTTTCCCCAAATGGGGTTGGATCTACGCTTACTTCATCGCCGCAGGCGCGAGCACGATCATGGCAGTCATCAACCATGCTTTGAACGTGTGGGTTCCCGGAGAGGTGTTGGCCAACTACATGTACATGACGGAACCGCCCAAGGCCGACAATCCCTTTGTGTTTCGTGACTTGGCGTGGCCTTGGTACGTCTTCCCGTTGCACGCAGCGATGATTTTGCATTTGCTCATCTTGAATCCCCTGTATCGTTGGAGGTTCCCCGCGTTTGGGCCTCAAGCCCATGCCGATGCTGAGGGTCAAGGTTCCACGCCGAAGCTTTCGTTGTTCCAATAAATTGGACCTCAGCGCCTTGAATGGGGTCGCCTGTCTCGGTTTTCTGTAATTTCATCCTATGACACTCGTTCTTCCTTCCGCGCTGCTCCTCTTGATGGTGGCCATCGAAGCGTTCATCTTGAGGCTCATT
>JBMZAL010000185.1:0-3145 GCA_049611325.1 Flavobacteriales bacterium | reverse complement strand
TTGGTGATGCGCACTTGATCGTCCCCTTCTCCCAAGGGAAAGACTTGGTAGTTGAGGGTTCCAGAAATGCTGCCCGTCGTGGTGATTTGCATGATGAGCCAGCGGCCGTCCACGGGAAGGGCGTTTGTCGCGGTGTTGAGCACGTACCAAGACGCCCCCGTCAACGTGTTAACGTTCAAAGACGTTCCTCCTGTCAGGAAATAGTTGGACACTGATGGGTTCAAGGCTGCGTCCTCCACAAGGGCGGGGTCTGCAGAACCGGCTGCGGCAAGGGAAGCGGGTCCCGAAAGGCCAATGGTGGCATAGCTGTCGTCCGCCATGTCGGGGAAGGTCGTCAGGAAGGCGGGATTGATCCCGGCAGCGTTCCAGCCCGCGTTGAAGGGGCTGTTGAAGATGCCACTGGGCGTGTTGATGACAATGTTTTCCACGTCGGTTCCGTAGACGGCCGAAATTTTGTCGGTCGGATCTTCGGCGTTGACATAGAATCGGTAGACCGTGCCTCCATCGCCGACAGCTGGGGAGGATTCAACGGTCAAGGCGTATTGCGCGCTCATTTGGTAAGAAAGCACGCAAAGCAGGGCACCAAGCCCCACTTTTAGCGATTGAGTTGGCATAGCGATAACAGTTTACCTCAGCAATATATGTCGCCTTAATATGTTCGTCCAACCTTTTATATCATTATATGAATAAGCGATTTGTGTCGACCAATTGACATTTCAAGGGAGGGAAATGGGAAGGAAGCAACGCAGGGGGACACTGTGACGTTTTCAGGTTACTTTGCAGCGTTCAAACCCTGAATCATGAAACACTTGACTCTTCTTTCCAAAGTGGCGATGTGCGTCGCTCTCCTGGCCCTCGGGCTCTCTCTGCCAGCTCATGCCCAATTGACGGGTTACACCGCAGAGTTGGACACCATGTTCCTCGAGATGGAGGATGACAATGTCTTGGCCGGCATCGAGTACTACGGCGTGTACGACGTTTACGCCAACTTCACGAATCCCGAGGACGTTGCCGGTGCAGTGTATTCAGACGTGGTTGCGTTGGGCACACCGCCCATGGGCATCGATGCCCCTTGCGGCTGCCACAACCCGGCTGCCACATCCATCGTCGTTGACGCCAGCAACAACCCTGCGTTCTTTGCTGCATTCCCTGACTACGAATACGATTCCTTTTGGACCATCGGGATGGAAACTTCGGATGCGGCCGGACAATTGCCAGCCAACATTGGGATGGGTGCACCCGCGGACATGTGTTCGGGCATGACCATTGAAAATGGCTCTTTGTACATCACAGGAACGACGGGCGATTGGCCCGTGAATGCTGTGGCTGGAGAAGATTTGAAAGTGTTGGTTGCCCGAGTGACGACGTGCAGTGACTTTACGATTCAGGCATGTCTTCAGACCTACGTGGGTGGTGACCAGGACAGCGTTCAGCAGTTTTGTCCCGAGCCGTTGTTGGTGTTGCACCAAGGGTGCACCGAAGAAGGGGCGTGCAACTACAATCCGCTTGCGACCACCGACGACGACAGCTGCGTGTTTGACGACGGCATTTACGGATGCGACGGCGAGTGCTTCAACGACGAAGATGGCGACGGCATTTGCGATGAAAACGAAATCGAAGGCTGCACCGGAAAAGGCGCATGCAATTACAATGCGGATGCGACAGACGACGACGACTCTTGCTTCTACCCAGGCGAGGGATGCGACGACGGATTTGAGTTGACCGTGGGCGATGTGGTGTCGGACAACTGCGAGTGTTTGGGCTACAGCTGCTACGACGAAACGGCGTGCAACTACAGCACGGAGGGCATCGAAGACAACAGCGTTTGCTCGTACATCGCGCAATACGACATCGTGGGCAGCACTGACCCCTACTCACAAACCTTGCAGGTGTACACCTATACGGCCACTGCAGGATCAACCTACGAGTGGACGATTGTGGGTGGTGACATCTTGGAAGGCAACGGCACCAACGAATTGAGCGTCGTTTGGAACGTCGGGGGCGCAGGCTCTGTGTGTGTCACCGAGACCAACGCCGATGGTTGTTCTGGTGAGCAGGAGTGCTTGATCGTGGACGTCAATCTCAGCGCCGTGAGCGAGATGCTTGACGGCACCTTGGAACTCTTCCCGGTCCCCGCCGTCGAAAACCTTCACTTGGTGTGGACGGGTCCCACGTTGGACAACGCCTTCGTGACGCTCCGCGATGCGGCGGGCCGCGTGGTCAAGTTGCAACAAGTTGGAGAGCGCGACGTGTTGGACATCGGTGCATTGAGCGCGGGTTCCTACATGTTGGAATTCACCGTGCCGGCGCGCGGTTCGATTCAGCGCCGGATCATGATTCAGTAAACGACGTCCATGTGACGAATGCGCAGGGCGCTCCGCAAGGGGCGCCCTGTTTTGTTTCTGGATTTCAGGGACAACTCTCGCCAAACATGCCGAGCATGTCCAGGACGTCCCCAATGGCCACCACGCCGTCTCCGTCGAGGTCCGTGGTGCAATTTACACTGCACCCAAATTCGCCGAGCAACATCAACACGTCGTTGACGCCGATGAAGTTGTCTCCGTCAAGATCCGCCGGACACGTGCTTGGGTTGAGGTCGCCGCACAGGTTGCACGTGTTCCAGCAGTGAAGGTCGACGTAGGCGTGTTCCAGTTCCTCCTCGACCGAGACACCGTAGTTGGTCCACTCGTCGCACGGGTTGAAATCGCATGAGCTTCCCAGCTGAGGTTGGCTAATGGCGCCTCCCCACCCGTTGACGACGTATTGGAATTCGTGTTGGCCCAATGGGAGGTCGAGGGTGGTGGTCCACACCAGGTCGCCGTCGTCGTCTTGGAGGGCGTGGCAGTTGGCGCACCATCCGTTGAAGCTTCCTGCCACATAAATGACATCTGAAGGGGATAGCGGCAGGCTTGAGGCGTCCACCCCAAAGGTCACGGGCCGCGTTGGCACCACAGGGTTTGGTTCCGTGATGGTGAGCTGCAGTTCGCCGCCGACCACCTCTACGTTGGCGCTCCGGAAGGTGCAAAGCGGACCGACGCTTCCGTCTTCACTTTGGTCCCAACGGGTGGCGTCGAGCGTGTCGAATTCGTCGACCCACTCGAGCGTGTAGTTGTTGCTTGTTCCCGCATTGCCTGTGCCTGGGGTG
>JBMZAL010000184.1:0-3153 GCA_049611325.1 Flavobacteriales bacterium | reverse complement strand
CCTCAATGAATTTCAACGTGCGTTCCTCCGACCAGTCGCGCACCAGCAACTCGTAAATCACGAGGTTCTCTTGGTCAGGCCGTTCAAAGTCCTCGTCCGTCCATTCAAACTCAGGTTCTCCAGGCGTCAGAACGCTCACAGGCCCCGAGGTTTCGTTGGCGGGATAGGGCAAAAGGTTGGGGTAGGTCGATTCTGGAATCCAGGGGTCGTTCCATTGGTCCAAGATGACCTCCGCGTAGGCGTCGGCCACCCGGATGTCGTCGGGGAGGATTTGGTATTGGTAACGGTACGATTGGCCAGGCGTCAATCCACCAATTTCCAACCAGAACGTTTCGCCATCTCCTGCGGCATGCATCATGCTCGACTCACTGACGCTCCAGTCGTTCCAGTCGCCCACCACAAACACAAAGTCTTTGTACGGTGCGGTCCACTGAAGCACCACCGTGCTGTCATTCAGTTCATTGATGCCGTCAACAACCCCGGCAGGTGGGGTCAACACCGGCGCACTTTCTGGCATCACGAACACCGTGGCGGAAGAATGCACAGTGCTGCCATCTGCACTTGCGGCAATGTCCAAGACGTAATCCCCGCTGTTGTCGAGGCTTAGGGAGTATGAAAGCGAAAGGCCAAATTCTGAGGCCACCTCCTCGCCATTGATGCTCAACGTGAGGTCAGCGGGTTGGGTGGCTTGCGCCACAAGGTCGATGCTCTCTCCCAACGACGCGATGGAGGACGTTTCCAAAGGGCTGGTGAAAATGACTTCAAAGGAACCGTCGGAGACGTTGTAGAAGATGTCGCTTTCGTCAGCCGTTTTGCCGACGACAGAGCCATTCGCATTGCGAAACACAAAGGCCAATTGTTCGATCACCACGCCGTCAGGCACACCGTAGTATTCCGCCAAGGTCAACCCGCCAAAATCGAAGCTGTGGATGGTGCCTTCCACGGGAATCAGGGTGTTGCCGGCATTGGCCGAGCTCGCGTTGTTGCCGTTGGGCCACGGGTTGTGCACGTACTGCCAATCCGAGGCCGAGGTGCTTTCGGAGGTGATGACGCCAGTGTGGGCGTACACGAACGGACACGGTGGGCAAGGGGGCTCTTCGTCGACCAGCGCTGCATTGCCTTGGCTCACATCGTAGTACAAGGTCACCACGTCGTCTTGCGTGGGAAATGCGGGTTCGGTCCACACAATTTGTCCGTGGGCGTTTTGCGCAATCCATGCTGCGAGGCACATGGTCAAAAGAAGGGAAAGCCGTGAGGTCATGATGTCAAGAATTTGAGGTGGTCAGGTTGGCGTCATACTTGAAAAGCTGGGCTGGTTTGTGCAGCACGCCTTCTTCTTTTTCGTTCAGCGGAACGACGTGATCCATGCGCTTAATGTTCTTGCGGAAGTTCCTCTTGTCTAGCTTTTTATCTAAAACAACTTCATGCAAAGACTGAAGTTGGCGAAGGGTGAACTTTTTGGGCAACATCTCAAATCCGATGTGCTTGGACTCCAGTTGTTCACGCAACGTTTGAAGGGCCAGGTGGGCAATGTCGTCGTGGTCGAAGGCGAGCTCAGGCAAGTGGTCCACGTCGGTCCATTCTGCCTCTCCTGCAAAGGAAGACGCCTTGGGAGTGTGGTCGTGCAAGGAAACAAGCCCAAAGTAGGCCACGGTCATCACGCGGTTTTCGGGATGCTCGCGAAAGGTGCGCAACCAATGTTGGTCCTTCAGGCCCTTCACGCGATCGGGATCACCAAAGGCGTGGAATTGCTTCAGATACACGTCATCCAATCCCGTGAGTTCCCCCAAAACACGGCCTGCCGCTGCGTCCAACGATTCATCGGCATGCACAAAGTCGCCGGGCAAGGCCATTTGGAGTTCTGCCTCTGAAAGTGGACCTCCTTCTGACGTTCGTTGCCGAATCAACAAGAGTTTGAGCGCTTCTCCATCGAAGCCGAAAAGCGCACAGTCGACACTTACATCCATTTCGTGGGTCTTTTGGGGGGATTTGGCGGCAAGATAGGGGAGTTGGTGTCGATTGTACACTTCATCCGCCATTGCGGGTGAAAACTTGTCGACAACGTTCGGAAATGCGCTTGCTTTGACGCAAATTTGTGCGCCTTCAATGAAAGGCGTGTTTGCAAGACAAGTGACCCTGATGAAAAAGATAGCTGTACTGACTTCTGGAGGCGATGCCCCAGGCATGAACGCTGCCATCCGCGCGGTGGTTCGTACCGCGGTGTTCCACGACATGGATGTGGTGGGGGTGTTTCAAGGTTATCAAGGGCTCATCGAGGGAGACTTCAAGCGCTTGCACGTGCGTTCTGTGGCCAAAATTTTGGGCCGAGGCGGCACCATCTTGAAATCGGCGCGATGCATGGACTTCCATGATGCCGAGGGGAGAAAGCGTGCACACGTCAACCTCGTGGAGGCGGGCGTTGAAGGGCTCGTGGTCATTGGCGGGAATGGGACATTCACAGGTGCCATGAAATTCGGCCGCGAAACAGGATTTCCTGTGGTGGGCCTGCCTGGCACCATTGACAACGACCTGAGTGGGTCGGATTCTACCATTGGATTCGACACGGCCATCAATACGGTCATTGACGCGGTGGACAAAATCCGGGATACGGCTGACAGCCACAACCGGTTGTTCTTCGTCGAGGTGATGGGCCGAGACAGTGGATTCATCGCCTTGAAGTCGGGCATTGCCACAGGTGCCGTGGCGGTCATGACCCCTGAAATGGGGATGAGCATCGACGATTTGGTCGCGGTGCTCCACGCCGGCGAGCAAAGCAACAAGACCAGCAGCATTGTGATTGTCGCAGAAGGCGATCCCAACGGCGGCGCTTACGAAATCGCCAAGCGCGTGAAGGAGAAAACCAACACGTACGAAACCCGAATCACGGTGCTGGGCCACTTGCAGCGGGGTGGAAGCCCCTCGTGCTTCGACCGCGTGTTGGCGTCACGCTTGGGCGTGGCCGCCGTGGAGGCCCTTCGCCAGGGTCACAACGATGTGATGGCTGGAGTCATCGACGACAAAATCGAGTTGACGCCCTTCGAGGTCGCCATCAGCACGAAAAGCAAAATCAACGAGGACGAGGTGCGCATCGCACGAATTTTGTCCATCTAACCTTCCTTTCGAAACAACTCAACATTACATAGATGAAGCGCA
>JBMZAL010000183.1:0-3177 GCA_049611325.1 Flavobacteriales bacterium | reverse complement strand
TGGCGCCCGGCTGGCACTGTCGGCACGCAGCGTGACCACTTGGATGTCTTCCTTGCGATCGGTCAGTTGCGCCTGAACGGCAGAGGCCTCCTCGTACCGCTCAATGAACAGCGTGCCGATGGGCGACACCAAGCCGTCGTCGGCCTTGACCAACAAGAATCCGTTTTCCAACATCTCCTCCTTGTTCAGGAGCCAAACCGCTTTGTGATAGTCGTAGTTGTTCGCGTATTTGCCGTGCTGGCCGAGGTGACCCCAGCGCACCCATTGGGCAAAGCATCGGTCCAAGTCAAACCCCTTGGGCAGCCACACCTTGGTCACGCTGCGGCATCCCATGCCGAAGTGCGCGAAGATGTCCTCTCCCAACTGGTCGAGTTCCGCATCCGTTTCCGCGCCGTCCAAAACGGCCACCGACGTGCGCGGTCCGCGAAACACATGCGGGAGATGGCCAAAGTAGGCCTCAAAGTAGCGGCTGGCGTTGGCCCCGCCCGTGGCGATGACCGCATCCATGTGCTGCATGAGTCCGTCGTGAAAGACCACCGCCTCGGCGACGTAGGGGGCGAATTCGGCCCATTTGGCCACCACCCATCGAGGCAGGACCGCGTCGTCCTTGGAGGCCTTGACGTGCACCTCGTGACCGGAAAGCACCGCACACAGCACATCGTGCCATCCCACCAGCGGCAAGTTGCCGGCCAAAATCAACCCCACCTTCACGCCCGTTTGTTCCGCGGGAAACGCATACGCCTCTGCCCAAGCTGCGATGCCTTCCTCGGACAACGCGTGACCATGGGCCTGGAGCGACCGCTTGACACTTTCGGCGGTGAACCAGCCGTTTTGGGCCAAGGCTGTGCGCTGAATCTCTTCATCCAAGTGGGCTTCTTCACGAAACCACTGGCCCAACTGAACAAGGGAGGAAAGGAGTGTGTTGGAATCGTACATTTGTAAGACAAAGGTATTTGCCATGGCCATCATGATTACAGACGAATGCATCAACTGCGGTGCATGTGAGCCGGAGTGCCCCAACAACGCCATTTACGAAGGTGGGGCCACGTGGAAGTTCGCGGACGGCACGGGCTTCAGCGGACGCGGAGAGCACCCCGTGGCGGGTGTGGTGGAGGCGGACGAGGAGCACGAAGCGGTGAACCCCGACCTCTACTACATCGTCAGCGACAAGTGCACCGAGTGCGTGGGGTTCCACGACGAGCCTCAATGCGCAGCCGTGTGTCCGGTGGATTGCTGCGTGGACGATCCCGGCCACCGCGAATCGGAGGAAGACCTGTTGGCGAAAAAAGCCTTTATGCACCTGTAAGATTCAAGCCGGTTCGGCGTTAGGTTGGTACCATGAAGTCCATCCTCTTCTCTTTTTCTCGGTTTTGTGCAGTGCTCCTGACTCTGGGTGCATGGCCCCCTTCTGCCGCCCAAACGCCCGAGTGGGCGCGCGTGGCCGCAGCCCAAGAAAGCCTGACCCAAGCCTCGACGGAAGAAGATCGCCTGGCCCTTCACGGGCAGCTGCAAGAACTTTGGGCAGAGGCCCTGGCCACAGGCCACGCCTTTGACGTGGCGTGGGGCGAATGGAACAACGCCGTGGTCGATTTGGGAAAGGACGAGGAGCGCATGATTGTGTTCACGTGGAATGTGGAACTCGACGACCGCACCCAACGCTACGGCGGGTGGGTCGCCACTGCTGCCCCTCAATCTGCATTGGGCTACACTTTCACCATGCTCAACCACGACCGCGACGCCGACCCGCAAGACGCCGGACGGATGCATCGCCACGATCGCTGGCAAGGGGGCTTGTACTACAGCGGCATCCTGACCTACGACCGCAACACCCCCGTCTACACCCTGCTGGCCTGGGATGGCGCCGACGCGTTGACCACGCGGAAATGGGTCGAGACGGTGGAGACGCGCAATGGACGGGTACGCTTTGGGACGCCTCGATTTGACACCCCCGATGGACTGGTCAAGCGCGTGGTCCTCACCTACGCCGACGCCGTGCAAGCCACGCTGCGGATTGAAGAAGGCCTGGAACGGATTGTGTTTGACCACTTGGCCCCAGAAGACCCCAGTTTCCGGGGGCAATACGCCTTTTACGGCCCCACGCTCAACTACGACGGGTTGGCGTGGCGCAAAGGGCGCTGGCACTTCTCCTCCGACGTGGCCGTCAAAAACGGAGAAGAAAGTTCTCCCCGAGAATACCGCGACCCCTCCCGTCGCCGTCGTCGCAGCTGACATCCTGCCGTATCTTCCTTCCATGAACTTGACCCTCATCGCCCGTCAGGCCGCGCGTGCTTGCGCAGTGCTCTGCCTCATGATCAGTGCGTCGCATTTGCATGCCCAATCCGAGGACGAACTGCCTTCAGGCGCCCAAATGATGGAAGAATTGGTGCGTTTGACCATGGTACCGCTGTCCGACAGCCCACTGGAATTTGAGGGCAACTTGGTCTACGAACTCACCCAACAAGGACGCACCAGTGTCGGTGAACTTCGCTGGGGGAACAACGGCAAGCACCTCATGTGGACCGACGCCCTCGACAGAAAAGGATTGTACAACGTGCAATTGGACCCGGCCCGTCCGTTGGCGTCGTTGACCATGATGAACGAAGAGGGCAGTTTTTTGACGCCCGACATGATGAAAATGGCCCGGTATTGGACCGAGGAAGGCTCCCCCCACCCGGCCACACGCACCCTCAAGACAAACAACAAGGTCTCGCCCGACACGTTGCTCGGAAAACCTTGTGTGCGGCATGATGCCAAGCTGGGCAAAGCCCGCGCCTGGGTGTGGGTCGCCACAGAAGACGTCAACCTGAGCGCTGCAGAACTCGCCAACCTTCGCGCTGCGTGGGGCCATTGGCTGAATGCACGCCCAGGCGCGGATGAACTTCACGGGCTGCGCTTGCCAGAGGGTTTGCCGTTGAAAGTGGAATGGGGCATGCCCGACAAGGAGAAGAACCTGCCCAACGCCCTCACCACCGTCACCCTGAATGCGGCGGCATCCTACACCTTGAATGCACCTGAGATTTGGATGCATGTGCCGGGCCGCGACATCAACGAAGTCGCACGCGAACTGCGCGACCAACGAGAGGCTGGCGAGAAGAAAGAGGTCCAGGAAGATTGACGGTCACTCGGGCTTGCGCCAGGAGGCCTGCCCCAACCACACCTCTGTGGCCCCAGATCCGT
>JBMZAL010000182.1:0-3184 GCA_049611325.1 Flavobacteriales bacterium | reverse complement strand
ACTGCGATGGCGTCGACTGGGCCAATGGCTCCCTCATCGTGAGCTCGTGGAATCCTCAGCGCATCACGCGGTTCTCCCCCGACCCCGACATGCCTGGAGAGTGGACGGCCGAAACCGTGGTGCAAGGCAGCCCACTCAGCAACCCTGCAGATTTGAGCGTGAACACTACAGGCGACCTCTTTGCCGTGGCCTGCAGTGGCAACAACACGGTCTACTTTGGCGAACTCGAAACACCTTCAAACCTCCGTCCCATCGCACTTCCCGAAGCAGGCGCCTCCCTTCAAGCCGAAGGTGTCGTGCTGGAAGCCCGACAGGCCGGGACTTGGACGGTTCGTGGGTTGGACTTGACCGGACGTTTGTTGGGAACCACCTCTGAATTGCCTCACACTGCAGGCGCCGCCACTTGGACGTGGGACCAACTCGGCGCTTGGGCTGCCGGCGCGGCACTGTTGGACATTCGATTCATTCCTGTCCAAGACGGTGCCTCCTCATGGCAAACCACGCTGAAGCGCGCTCCATTGCGTTGAGGCAGTTGCGCTGGATTTAAAGCATTTACGCGGGGTCGACGTCAACCTTTACGCGCAAACGTTTCCACCTTGCGTCGGCACTGAACTCGTCGAGGTCTGCCTGCAACAGCGGGCGGTATTGCGAGGGCGCCAAGCTGCGCTCAAACTTCAAGGTGATCTGACGAATGTGTTGGTCGTTGATGCGTGACAGCGCCGGGGTGTCTGGCCCCAAGACGCGCTCCCCAAACCGCTGTTGCAGGCGCGCGGCAAGAACCCCTGCCCCGGCATCCACGCGTTGGGCATCGCCATGGCGCAGGGTCAAGCGCACCATCCGCACGAAGGGCGGGTAACTGTAGGTCTGGCGTTCCACAAGCTCCCGCCGCACCAAGGCTTCATGGTCGTGGTCCACCACATGATGGAGCAGCCAATGGTCGGCGCTGAACGTCTGGATGATGACCTTGCCTCTGGCGCCTTCTCCTGACCGACCTGCGCGGCCTGCGACTTGCGTGAGCATTTGATAGGCGCGCTCAAACGACCGGAAATCTGGGAACGTGAGCATGCGGTCCGCCGACATGACACCCACGAGTCCCACGTGCGCGAAGTCCAGGCCTTTGCTGACCATTTGGGTTCCCACAAGGATGTCGTATTCCAAATTGGCAAAGGCCTCCAACAGCTTGGCATGGGCTGTTTTCTTGCGCGTGGTGTCCAAATCCATGCGGGCCACCCGTGCCGTGGGAAACAATTCTGCGAGTTCCTCCTCAATCCGCTCCGTCCCGAGCCCTTGAGGCTTCAACGCCGTGCTCCCGCAGGAGATGCACTGGCTTGGTGCGGGACGCTCATGGTATCCGCAATGGTGGCAATGCAGTCCGCCCAAGGTTTTGTGGACCACGAGCGGAATGTCGCAGCGTTCGCAGGACGAGGCGTGTCCGCATTGGGTGCACTGGTACGCGGGGGCGTAGCCACGCCGGTTTTGGAACAGGATGACCTGCCTTCCCTCCTTCATGGTGGCCTCCATCTCGTCGCGCAGCATCTTGCTGAACCCACCGCGCATGCTCCGCTGCTTGTGTTCCTTGCGCAGGTCCGCCACAAAAATCTCAGGAAGCATGGCGCCCCCAAACCGTTCGGTCAGACGGACAACTTGGATTTGGCCTTGTTGCCCCAGCCACTGGGTTTCCACCGCGGGTGTGGCGGAGCCCAACACCAAGGGAACGCGCTGACGCACGGCCATCCACAGGGCCACGTCCCGGGCGTGGTATCGCGGCGCCGGATCGTACTGCTTGAAACTGGGCTCGTGTTCTTCGTCCACGACGACCAGGCCCAATTTGGGCAGCGGAAGCAGCACCGCGGACCGCGCCCCCACAATGAGCTGACCGCCCTTGGGGTTCAGCACCGTCATCCACGTTTCTGTGCGCTCTCGGTCCGAAAAGCGGCTGTGGTAGACGTGAACGACATCTCCGAAGAACCGACGCAAACGCTCGATCAATTGGGTCGTCAGGGCAATCTCAGGAACCAAGAACAAGACTTGCTGTCCTGCTGCGAGCACCTCGGCAATGAGGTGCGTGTAAATCTCGGTTTTGCCGGACCCCGTGACGCCGTGCAACAGCACCGGCTTCCGTTCGACGAGGCCCGCGTGAATTTCATTGTAGGCTTTTGCCTGGGCGTCAGACAGCACGGGCATCCGCGCGGTGCCTGGCTTGCTCGGACGGGCAGGTTCGCGCTCCTCCACCACCAAAATGCCCCGATCCACCCACTTCTGGACGGTGGAGGCGTCGGTGCGGCTGCGCTTTTGGGCTTGCACCTTGGGAAGCTCCTCTTCCTCAATGACGGTGAGCAGCAGGCGCTCCATGGCCACCGCCTTGACCCCGGCCCACGCCAACGCGGCGGACAGGTCCTCCTCGGCGACGTCGTCGGCCACGCGAACCCAACTCACCAGCTTGGGCTTGACGCGCTCGTTCAGCTCTTCCTTGGCCAATGCCAAACCCCGTTGCAACAACGTGCGGATGGCGCGTTGTGGGTGTTTGATGCCAAGCAACTCTGCGCAATCTCGGATGCCCATGTCGTCTCGGACGTGCAAGGCATCGAGCAGCATCATGGACTGTTCGTCCAGCCCCGCCTCTGACACGTTTTCGGCATCGGGGTGAAGGACAATGCGCGTGGTGCTTTCAAGCTTCATGCCTGAGGGCAACGCCGCCCCCACCATCTCCCCCAACGAGCACATGTAATGCGTGGCCATCCAGGAGAACATGTCCCGCTGCGAGGTCGTCAACACTGGTGCATCGTCGACCACGGCCTCCACTTCTTTGGCCACATAGCCTTCCGGCGGTGTCTGATGCACCTCCCAAATGACCCCTGTCCATTTCTTGTGGCCGAGGGGCACCACCACACGCGCCCCCACCATGGGCTCCTCGTCGTGAGACGAAAACCACTTGTACGTCAAGGTCTTAGGCAGTGCAAGCGGCACCACCACCTCGACAAAGGTGGGCGATGTGTGGGACGTTGTGGACACGGAGGGGAAAATTAGGACGCAGCGCCCGCAAACCTCGCAGGCATTCGCGTGTTCTTTGAGTCATGGCAACGACGATTTCCCCCCTCCAGGTTGGAGACCAAGCTCCTTCCTTCTCCGCTCCAGACCAGAACGGCAACACGCGCACCCTCGAAGAATTCAAAGGGTCCAAGCT
>JBMZAL010000181.1:0-3198 GCA_049611325.1 Flavobacteriales bacterium | reverse complement strand
CGGCGGAGTTCATGGCGGCCCAGCTGTCGAACAACATGAACGACATCAAGGAGGTCACCAACTTGATGGAGGAGGCGCGTCGTCAAGGCGTGCCTGTCCTCGGGCCCGATGTCAACGAGTCTTCGTTCAAGTTCACCGTGAACAAGGAGGGGGCGATTCGCTTTGGACTCGGTGCCATGCGCGGCGTCGGGGAAGGGGCAGTGATTGCCATCGTCGAGGGACGCTCGGAGTCGCCCTACACGTCGCTCTTCGACTTTGCGTGTCGCGTCAACCTGAAGGACTGCAACAAGCGGGTGTTCGAGGCGCTGGCCTTGGGCGGTGGGTTCGACAGCTTTGGGCTGCACCGCGCCCAGTTCTTTGCCCCGGACCACAAGGACCGCCCATTGATCGAGTTGGCCGTTCGTTACGGCGCGGCCACCCAGGACTCGGCCAATTCGGCGCAGGTCTCCCTGTTTGGGGGCGACGACGGCGCCATGGACATTCCCGAGCCGCCCATCCCCGAATGTGAAACGTGGGCTTCCATGGACCTGCTCAACAAGGAGCGCGACATCGTGGGCGTTTACATCTCCGGCCACCCCTTGGACAAGTTCCGTCTCGAACTCGACCATTTGTGTGCGAAAGGTGGACTCTCACGCTTGGACAACCTCGAGCAGGAGAAGGGCAAGATGCTGACGTTTGGCGGCCTCATTTCTTCGTGTGAACACCGCATCAGCAAGTCGGGAAGGCCTTGGGGCTTCTTCGCGATCGAGGACTACAAGGGCGTCCACGAATTCCGCTGCTTTGGCGAGGATTACGTGAAGTTCAAGGAGTTCATGGTGGAAGGGTGGATGGTCATGGTGACCACCCAAGTGAAGGAGCAGGGCTTTGGCCGGGAAGGTTTGGAAGCCAAACTCCAATCCATCGAGCTCCTCTCCGAAGCCCGCGAAAAACGCATCGGACGATTGCGCATTCAGATCCAATTGAGCGCGTTGAACGATGGCTGGGTGGACCGCTTCACGACCAGTGTGGCCAACCATCCCGGACCTGTGGGGGTGACCCTGGAGATCTACGACGACGAAGCCAAGCTGGACATGCCCAGCCGCACGTCGAAGGTGCAGTTGGACGACCAGTTTGTGAGTGACCTCGAAGAGCTGTGCATTCCCGGCAAGGCCCAGTACAGACTGGACTTGAAGCGGTGAGCGTGGAGTGGCGTTGAAGGGCCCAAGGGCCGTTGTCCACGGACGGTCTCCCAAAAGGTTGAAAAATGACTTGGGGGCAGTGGGATTATGCCGTTGTTCGTGAACAACACACGGATACCTTTGCTTAACACAACATTGAAGAATCAGAATCAACTTTCATCATGGCAGTAGAATTCACAGACGCGAACTTCGAGGAGCTCGCAATCAACAGCGACAAGCCTGTGCTCGTCGATTTTTGGGCAGAGTGGTGCGGTCCTTGCCGCATGGTCGGTCCCGTGGTTGAAGAATTGGCAGGCGACTACGACGGCAAGGCCGTCATCGGCAAGGTCAACGTCGACCACAACAGCGACGTGAGCCAGCGCTTTGGCATCCGCAACATCCCCACCATTCTTTTCTTGAAGAACGGCGAAGTCGTCGACAAGAGCGTGGGTGCTGTGCCCAAGAACGTGCTCGCAGAAAAGCTCGACGCTCTCCTGTGAGGCCCTCGGCGCCCCGCGCCTTGAACGCCTTTTGAAAAACCGTCCCTGCCTATCTTGGTGGGGGCGTTTTTTTCGTCCCAAACCCGGCCCACATGCCCATTCAACCCACCCCTGAACTCCAACAGCGACTCGGTCGCCTCGAATTCCTCGCCAACCAGGCGGTGGAAGGGTTCATCACGGGCATGCACAAGAGTCCGTTTCACGGCTTCAGCGTGGAGTTTGCGGAGCATCGTCTGCACAACCCGGGAGAGTCCACCAAACACCTCGATTGGAAGCTCTATGCCCGGACGGACAAGATGTTTGTCAAGCGGTACGAAGAAGAGACCAACCTCCGTTGCCAGATTGTCCTCGACGCGTCGCGATCGATGGCGTACCCCGACGGCGTCACCCTCGACGACGACCGCATGAGCAAGCTCAAGTTTGCGGTCTTGGCCTCGGCAGCGCTCATTGAGCTCTTCCGCCGGCAACGCGACGCTGTGGGCCTCAGCCTGTTCTCTGAGTCCTTGGACCTGCAGACCCCGGCCCGTTCTTCACGTGCACACCACCGCATGCTCTTTGACAAGCTTGAAGGCCTGCTCACAGAAAACGCCGAGGCGCGCCCCACCAGCGCCATCGACGCACTCCACCAAATCGCAGAAGCCACACCCCGTCGTTCGCTGATCATTGTCTTCAGCGACATGCTGGACAAGACCGAAGACCCCGAGGCTCTTGTGAGCGCGTTGCAACATCTGCGCCACAACAAGCACGAGGTCGTGGTTTTCCACTTGCTGGATGCGGGGACGGAGGTGGACTTCGACTTTGCCGATCGTCCCACGCGGTTTGTGGATTTGGAGACAGGGGAGGAGCTGAAGTTGCATCCGACGGAAGTGCGCGGAGCGTATGTGTCGCGCATGGCCAAACTCACCAAAACACTCCGCGACCGATGCGGCGCCCACGGCATCGATTGGGTGGATGTCGATGTTGCTCAAGGAGTTCTGCCGGTGCTGACCGGATACCTCACGAAGAGGGCGAAACTTTTTTGAGCGAATCGCGTATTTCTTTTTGCAGGAATAGCACAGACCGTGCTATCTTTGCGCCCCGACCAATCGAGGTCGGAAATCTGAAGGGCCTCGGCCTGGAAGAGGAGGTCTGGTAGTTCAGTTGGTTAGAATACCTGCCTGTCACGCAGGGGGTCGCGAGTTCGAGTCTCGTCCAGACCGCTAGAAAGTCCCGTAAGCCCAGTGTTTGCGGGACTTTTTATTTGGCGATGGCCCAAACGATGGCCCAAACGATGACTCAGAAGCCCGCTCATTGGGTTGTTTCCTGGTCTGAACATGTCTGAGAACCCTTTCGGTTTTTTCTGTCTGTACCGCGCGTGTGACGAACGCTGGGATGTTATCAGTGCCTGCTCTGATTTTTGAGTAGGGCTACCCGGTCGTAACTTATGTGGCCAAACTCAACGAGATGAAGCACTTACTCACCCTCTTTGCCTTGTTCACGACGTCACTGGCGTTTGGGCAAGAGTCGTGTCCGAACGTCTACGACTACAACGACAACAACAC
>JBMZAL010000180.1:0-3201 GCA_049611325.1 Flavobacteriales bacterium | reverse complement strand
TCGACGGTTTCAGCGTTGCGCACGAAGGTGAGGGCGTTGGGGTTGGTGGACGAGCACGAGCTCCATCCTGCGGCGAGGAGGAGGACCGCCAAACTTGCGGGGAGGTGAATCTTCATGCCACCAAACTACAAATGGTCGCATCTTTGGGCCCGCGACAATCACGCGCAACGCGTGAAGCACGGCCCCGTAGTTCAAGGGATAGAATAGGCGTTTCCTAAACGCTTGATCCAGGTTCGAGTCCTGGCGGGGCTGCATGACATTCGGCCAAAAATTCGCAGTAGTCATGGCCCTTTTGGGGGGCATGACGGCGACTCCAGCTGCTTCCCAATCGGAAGGGCAGGTGGAGCTTGTTGTGTTGGGCAATGTTCAAGACGGAGGATCTCCCCACATCGGATGCGGCCGGCCATGTTGTCGCAATTTGTTCTTGCGGCCAAGGTCTGAGCGTCGCGTGGTATCTCTTGGTCTGATTCATCGAGGCCAAAGTGCCTCTGTGATGTTTGAAGCCACCCCGGACCTTCCCAGCCAATGGGCTTCTCTCTATGAACAGTCGACCGCAAGCCAGCCGTCGTTCATTTTTCTCACCCATGCGCACATGGGGCACTATTCAGGCTTGATGCACCTTGGACGAGAAGCTTTGGGCGCCCAAGGCGTTCGTGTGGCCGCCATGCCGCGCATGGTGAATTTTTTGACGACCAATGGACCGTGGAGTCAGCTCGTTGACCTCGGAAACATTGAGTTGGTCCCATTGGAAGACAACCGGCCATTGCCAGTGTTTGACGGAGACGTCCAAGTCACACCACTTCGCGTTCCACACAGAGATGAATTCAGCGAAACCGTGGGCTACCGCATCGATGGCCCCAACCGCAGCGCCCTTTTCATCCCAGACATCGACAAGTGGACCATGTGGGAGCGTTCTTTGGTCGAGGAATTGTCACGTGTCGATTACGCGTTTGTAGACGCCACCTTTTACGATTCTGCGGAGGTCAACCATCGCGACATGTCGGAAATACCTCATCCATTCGTCGTCGAAACCGTGGACGCCTTGACCCAGCTCCCATCGGAAGGCCGTGCCAAGGTTCATTTCATTCACATGAACCACACCAACCCGCTCTTGGATGCAGACAGCGAGGCCAGTCAGTACGTAGAAGCTCAAGGTTTTCACGTCGCGCGTGAAGGGATGTCTTTTGGACTTTGATCCGCGTCAAGCTGACGTGAAAGGCGCTTACAAGCCACAAAAAAGGGGAGCCTAAGCCCCCCTTGTTGGTTTCATTGAAAAACGGATCAGTCAGCGATGCAACGCACGCTGCATCCTGTGACGGCCCAGTAGGTTTCTCGGACCATTTGGTCAGAGTCGAAGGAGAACCCTCGGACCATGATGTCTCCGCCGTCTGTCAAGGTTGACGAATGGTAGTGGCCGTAATAGTTGAGGCTGTACGTTCCTCCGTCAGGCCAAATGTGTCCTGCGCCAGAAGCATTGAACCCGTAGGTGTCATCGCCGTTCCCTGCTTGCGCCCATCCAGAGGAGGCTTTCAAGGCTTGGCCCATGCGCTTGCCAGAGCCCGTTGCCACCAAGAAAGATTCGAGTTCCATCCAATCCAGCTCGCTGGGCACGTGCCATCCACTGGGACAGAGTCCGCCATGTTCCGTGCTTGCCGCCGCATGGCCATTGTAGTGTCGGCCTTGGGCATTGAATGTGGAGGTGGAGTTGTTGTAGGTGGTTTGGGCTGGGGTCACCAAATTGGGAAAGTCAGCCGCGGTTTCCTCAGGAATGAGGGAGCCATCTTGGAACACAGTGGATCGGAGGTTTTCCGCGAACCAGCATTGGCCGCCGATCGCCACGACAGGATACGTGTAGTTGTCAAATTCCACGTCGGAGACACAGTCGGCCGTGGTGGCAGTGGGGTCAAATTCACAGCTGCCATCATCCACCGTTGCGGAAGGGTCGTAATTCATTGCCGTTGGATCGGTGCATCCTGCGCAAGAGTTGAAATCGCAGGAACCGTCGTCGACAACGGCGTCTTCAGAGTAGTTGCACGCCTCGACATAGGTGCAGCCTTCTTCCTTTGAGCAGCCAGCCCAAACCAAGAGTCCAAGCAAAAAGAGAAATGATCGTTGGTGTTTCATGCAGACAAAGTAGTCATTTCCAACACATTCAACCCAAGCGTCCCGCGACAAACCCCGTGGTCCACGCTGCCTGGAAGTTGAAGCCGCCTGTGACGCCATCGATGTCGAGCACCTCGCCCGCGAAGTAGAGTCCTGGAACCACACGGCTTTGCATCGTGTGGAAGTCGACCTCGCCGAGCACCACGCCGCCGCACGTCACGAACTCCTCCTTGAAGGTGGTTTTGCCGCGCACCTGGTAGACGTCGTTCAGGAGGGTGTTGACGAGTTTGTTCTTCGCCTTCTTGCCGAGGTCGAGCCAGACGGCGTCGGCCGGGACTTCGGCACGTGCCAGCAGGAACGCCCAAAACTTCTTCGGAAGCTCAAACGGACACGCGTTCGCCACTTTCTTCTTCCGGATGTCCGGCATGGCTTCGTCGATCGCGGACGTGACTTCGTCTTCGTTCGTGATGCCAATCCAGTTCACCTGGACTGAGAATGCGTAGCCACGCTCCGCAAGGTCGCGGGCGCCCCACGCGCTGAGCTTCAGCACGGCCGGACCGCTCATCCCCCAGTGGGTGACCAGCACAGGGCCCTGTTGGGACAGCTTGGTGCCTTGGATGCGCACAAGGGCGTCCGGCACCACCACCCCCATCAACGCGGTGACGTCTTCGCCAGGCATGTTGAACGTGAACAGGGAAGGAACGGGATCGCTCACCGTGTGACCGAGCGCTTCTAGCCAGGCCAGCCCCGACCGCTTGGGGCTGCCACCCGTGGCCACGATCACGTGGTCGAAGGACTCCCCGTCGAGGTGAAAGCCGCCGCCGGACTGGGGCTCGAGTGATTGCACGGAGGCCTGAAGGCGAATGTCCACGCCTTTGCGGTCGGCCTCGCGAAGGAGGCAGTCCATGATGGTTTGGGACGAGTCCGTGGTGGGGAACATGCGCCCGTCGTCCTCCGTTTTGAGGGCCACGCCCCGGGACTCGAACCACGCGACCGTGTCGGACGCCTGAAACGTGCCGAAGCCCTTTTTCAGCTGCTTGCCCCCGCGTGGGTAGTGCTTGGACAGGGCCGAGGGTGAGAAGCAGTGGTGGGTGACGT
>JBMZAL010000179.1:0-3217 GCA_049611325.1 Flavobacteriales bacterium | reverse complement strand
CAGCCAATGGGTGACATCGGCTTGGGTGAAGGCGTGGTGGTCGGGATAGAAGGCATGGGCGGCAACCTCGGTGTGTTGCTTTGCGCCCTCAAGGGCCCGACCGGGCCGGGCAATGCCGGTGACGAGAAGCGCAGGTTCGCGGAGGGAGGTGCCTTCATCAGAAGCTCCCTGGGCCCAGCGCTGGGGGGACGCCGACGCCGTTTGAGACGACCAAGTGCAATGCGGATGATGGCCAGAAGTGTCCACCAAGACGTCGCAGCGCTTCAGGCGCGAGGGCAAGTCTCGGAGTGGTCCCGCGGGAATCAGCAATCGCCAAGTATGGGCATCGGGTCGCCCCACAAGGCCCACAAGGACATCGGGGCGGAGTGTGCGGTGCTGCATTCCGTCGTCCAACACCACCACCCGCAAGGCGGGGCGCGCTGAGGCCATGCGCTCAAGCCCTTGCAGCCTGTCTTCACACACGGCCACGGCCACCGACGGCAGGCGAGACTGCATCATCCAAGGCTCGTCGCCGGAATCGCGCCACGATTCAACGTCTTTCACCCACAAAAAGCCCGTCGTCCTGCGTCCGTATCCACGGCTCAGGATGCCGACGGCGCCTTTCCCCAACAGCCCTTCCAGTCGGTGGGCGAGATCGAGGACATGCGGGGTTTTGCCGGTGCCGCCAAGTTCGACGTTTCCGATGACCAAGGTGGGCAAGGCCCCACGGCGACTGGGCAACACACCCCAATCGTAGAGGGCGTGGCGCAACGTCAAAATCGCCGCCCAAACCGCCGCCAAAGGCATCCACCAAGGCCCCAACCATCGTGGGTCCGTGGGCGGAGACGCGTCAGAAACGGCGCCGGGAAACTGGGGTGGAACGTGTACCTTCGGGTCCATGGAGAACGCCTTGAAGGTACGGGACATCGCGGCTTGGCTCGAAGCATGGGCGCCGCGGCACATGGCCGAGTCGTACGACAACGTGGGACTGCTGGTGGGCAGCGCAGACATGGAGGTCGAGAAGGTGTTGATCAGCCTCGACTGCACGGAAGACGTTGTTGCCGAGGCCGAGCGGGAGGGATGCCAGCTTATTGTGAGCCACCACCCGGTCATTTTTGGGGGATTGAAGCGGCTGAACGGCAGCAACGACGTGGAGCGCACGGTCATGCGTGCGGTGCGCAGCGGCATCGCCCTCTACGCCATCCACACCAACCTTGACAATGTCATGACCGGCGTAAACCGCCACTTGGGGGAGCTCTTGGGTTGCACGCCCGAGTCGCTGCGCATCTTGCGTCCGATGGGGGCCAAACTGGAAAAATGGACCGTCTTCGTTCCCACAGACCATGCCGAGTCCGTTCGGGACGCCATGGCCCAATCTGGCGCAGGGCACATTGGCAATTACGACCAGTGCAGCTTCGCGACCGACGGCACAGGCACGTTCCGCGCCCTTGAAGGCACAACCCCCTTCGTTGGGAACCCCGGCGAGATTCACCGTGAACCTGAAGTCCGTTTGGAAATGGTCGTTCCGGGAGAAGCTGTGCCGGCCGTGCGCCGCGCCATGCTCGAGGCCCATCCTTACGAGGAGGTGGCCTACGACCGGGTGGCGTTGGAAAATGGCCGCGTGGATTTGGGGGCAGGCATGGTGGGGGAGTTGCCAGAACCCATGGCTTGGGAGGCTTTTGCCGACCACGTCAAACAGGCGTTGGGCGGGCAGGCTTTGAAGCACACCGCCCCCGTGAAGTCCCACGTGCAACGCATTGCGATGTGCGGCGGAAGCGGGGCGTTTTTGATGGGGGATGCCGCCCGCGCAGGCGCCGACGTGTACGTGACGTCCGATGTCAAATACCACGAGTATTTCCAAGCCGAAGGGCGCTTTCAATTGCTCGACGTCGGGCACTATGAGAGCGAATGGCAAACCAGCACGTTGATTGCCAACAAAATCAAGGAGAAATTCCCTAAATTTGCCGTCCGTTTGTCCTCAACGAAGACAAACCCAGTTACCTACCGCTGAACACGACCGATTCCCAATCGCATGGCCAAGAAAAAAACCAGCACCGCCGAAGACAAGCTGCGCGCCCTCTTCGACCTTCAAATCATTGACTCTCGCATCGACCGCCTTCGCGTCGTTCGCGGCGAACTTCCCTTGGAAGTGCAAGACTTGGAGGACGAGTTGGAAGGATTGCGTGCCCGTCTCGAGCGCATGGAAGACGACAACGACCAGGTGAACCAGCGCATCACGGCGTACCAGATGCAAATCAAGGACAGCCAGGCGTTGATCGAGAAGTACACGGAGCAACAGAACAACGTGCGCAACAACCGTGAGTTTGAGTCACTCTCCAAGGAGATCGAGTACCAAACCCTCGAGATTGAGCTCTGTGAAAAGCGCATCCGTGAGTGCAAGGCTCAAGTGGAGCAGAAGGCCGAGGGCCTCGACGGCACCCGCGAGCGTTTCAACCAACGCCAAGCCGACCTCGAGGCCAAGAAGGCTGAGCTCGACGCCATCATCGCCGAGACGCAAGCGGAGGAAGAGCTCCTCCAAAAGCACAGCGACAAGACGGCCAAGGGCATCGAAGACCGTTTGGTCAACAGCTACCGCCGCATCCGTGGCGCGGCCAAGAATGGCTTGGCTGTGGTGCCCATCGAGCGTCAAGCCAGCGCGGGGACCTTCATCAAGATTCCCCCCCAGCGTCAGATTGACATTGCGCAGCGCAAGCGCATCATTGTGGACGAGCACAGCGGCCGCATCTTGGTCGACAAAGAGCTCGCAGATGAAGAGATGACGCGCATGAACACGCTCCTCGACAAAGAGATCGCCAAGCTCAAGAAGTAAGGCGCCTCGCCGAAAGGCAGGAACACAAAAAAGCCCTCCGATGTCGGGGGGCTTTTTTGATGCCTCAAGGTGGGGGACAGTCGGGAGGCTTACATCCGCAGTCCGGCCGACAACAAGAGGCTGCTTGCGCGGCGCTGAAGTTGGCCCGGCGCCTCGGGGGAGAACGCCCCCATGAAGTAGTAGTCTTCGCTGTGCCAGGCCGTGCGCCAAGCTGCGCTGAAGTGCACGTTGCCAATGCGGTAGCCGCCTCCCACGCTGACGTGGGCACGGTTGGCTTCAGACACCACGGCATCCCCAACAAAGGGCGATGTGGACATGCCGCCCCCGCTGCGAAGCCGGAATTGCTTCTCGTCCCCGAGGCGCAGTTCCAGGCCGACACGGGCTTGGTGAACCGTGCGGTATCCGCCT
>JBMZAL010000178.1:0-3236 GCA_049611325.1 Flavobacteriales bacterium | reverse complement strand
CCAAATCCGAAGCCGCCGCATGGACGACATGGCCGAGAAGGGCCTCGCCGCCCACTGGCGCTACAAGTCGGATGGCGGCTCGCTCGAGAGCGATCCCTCCCTCAGCCCCACCCAACGCGCCGAAGCCATGGCAGCCAAGGGCGGCGACAACATTGATTCCTGGCTGGGTCAGATTCGTGAAATCCTCGAGGGCGGAGAAGCCGACGCCCTGAGTTTCATCGACGAGTTCAAGCTGAACCTCTTCTCCGACGAAGTCTACGTCTTCACCCCCAACGGCGAGCTCATCACCTTGCCCGCGGGATCCACCTCGCTCGACTTCGCCTTCCGCATCCACACCAAGGTGGGCTCCCAGTGCATTGGCGCCAAGGTGAACCACAAGCTCGTGCCTTTGAGCGAACCCTTGACCAGCGGCGATCAAGTTGAAATCATCACATCCCGCAAGCAAACGCCCAAGGAAGACTGGCTTCAGTATGTGGTGACGGCGAGTGCGCGGTCCAAGATTCGGCATGCGCTGAAGGAAGAGGAACGCAAGCAAGCCCTCGACGGCAAAGACAAACTCCGCAAGTGGTTCCGCCGCATCGGCGCGGAACAGAGCGCTGACAACGTCAGTGGCATGCTCCGCAAATTCAAGGTCGATTCGCCACACGAGTTGCATTACCGCATCGCCACCGGCCGCATCGACTTGGACCGCATTGGGGGCTTCAACCTCCGGTCGGGCAAGCTCGAATGGGAACGCGGGCCTGACCCCCTCCCCTCGCGCAAATCGCGCGCCACGGAAGCGGAAGCCGCAAGCATCACCGACCTCAAAAAAGAAGCCGGCGATGTGCTGCTCATTGGCGATGCCCAGCAAAAACTCGACTACGGCCTTGCGGCGTGCTGCAATCCCATTCCGGGGGACGACGTGTTTGGGTTCATCACGGTGAGTGGCGGCATCAAGATCCACCGCCGAAACTGTCCCAACGCCACCAATCTCCTCTCTCGGTACGCCTACCGGGTCATGAAGGCCGATTGGGCCAGCAAGGCCGCCGCGCAATTTGAGGTGGGCATTGGCTTCAGTGGCATCGACGACGTGGGGCTGGTCAACGCCGTCACCAGCGTCATCTCTGCCGACATGCGCGTGGACATGCGTGCCATCAGCTTTGAGACCCGCGACGGCATTTTCGAGGGCCAAGCCCGTGTGATCGTCTCCGACACCGGCCACTTGTCCCAATTGATCACCAAGCTCCAAGCCGTGCCCGGCGTGTACACCGTGGAGCGGTTGCAGGAGGAAGGCTGATGCAAAAGGTGCTCTGGACTTTCATTGGATTGTGGAGCATTGCAATCGGGCATGCCCAAACCGTGGAAATCCTCGCCGCCGATCAAATCCTTCGCGACCCCGCCATCACCGAGGCCCAGCGGCTCATCGGCCATGTGAAATTGGGACACCAGGACGCCGTGTTGACCTGCGACTCGGCATGGCGGTTTGACGATGGGTCTGTGGAGGTGTTCAGCAACATCACCATGAAGCAGCCTCCCTCCACCACCATGAGCGCCGAATATGTGCGCATCGAGCCCAACCAAGAGTGGGCTTTGGCGCAAGGCGAGGTCGAGCTCCTGCACGAATCCGCGCAGCTTCAGGCTCCGTCGTTGCGGTACATGCTGGGGAGCCGTACGGCGCGTTACGTGGAAGGTGCGACCATCGTCGACGAGGGCTGGACCGTCCTCAGCCAAACAGGCCAATACCGCGCCCAAGCACAAATCCTCGAATTGGGAGGCCAGGTCCGCGCCTTCCACGACGGAGACTCCCTCACCAGCGATTCCCTCCATTGGTTTCGTCAAAGCGACCGCTACCGGTTTCACGGCCCAACCGAATGGAGGGGCTCGGACCTTCAATTCGAGTGTCGATCTGGGGATGTGGTCATGGAGGACGAGCCGCTGGGGTGGTTGGCGGGCGCGGTGCGGGTCGCCGATGACGAAAGCGTCGTGCACGGAGACAGCCTGCGTTGGGATGGCGCCTCGAAGGAGGTTTGGGGAAACGTGACCCTCGCCAGCGCCGACGGAAATGGCGAAGTGCACGGAGACCATGCTTTGCGCCTCGAAGAAGACAGCCTCGAAGTGGTCCATGGCGGGCCCCAACGCCGCGCATGGCTGCAACACATCGAGGAAGGCGACACCTTGCGGTTGGCCGCCGCGATGCTGAATCGGCGCGGCGACGTGCTGACCGCAAGGAAAGACGTGACCCTCTTGCAAGGCGAGCTCGTGGGGTCGGGCGATTCGCTGGTTTGGGACGAGGCGAAAGAGACCATCCAAATGTGGGGGACCCCTCAGCTTTGGTCCGCCCAGGACAAACTCTCAGGCGACACCCTGACCTTGCAAATGACCCAACAAAAGCCAGACAAGCTGGAAATGCGCGGCCACGCAGTGGTGTTGTCCCCGGCCAACGACACCCTCGCGCACCGCATTCAGGGCCGAGACCTCGACGCGTTTTTTGAAAACAGTGAATTGCACACGGTCGACGTCATTGGCAATGGGGAGGTGGTGACGTTTGAGGTGCCCGAAAACGAGGGCAAGGTGCGGATGAACACGGCGGTGTGTGCCAAAGTGACCCTGGAGGTGTCCGAGCGCAAACTCGTGGGCATTGCCTTGAAACAGGGTCCCAAGGGGCGCATTGCACCGGTGCCCAAGGGGGAGGATTTGAGGGCGTTTCAGGTGGACGGGGCCCCGCGATTTGGGCCTTGGGAAACTTCTGAACAAGGGCCTCTGCCTGAATGACATGCCCTATCTTCGCCGCTGCATGGCGAAGGACCCCATCAACGAGCAAGTGGAAGGGCTTTTCGAAGCCTACCTCGAGCAAAACGGGCACCGGAAGACCCCGGAGCGCTTCGCCATCCTACACCAGATTTACAGCTACGACGGCCACTTCGATGTGGATACGTTGTACGAGGTGATGAGCAAGGGGGAATACCGCGTGTCACGTGCCACGCTGTACAACACCTTGGACCTCCTGCTCGACTGCAACCTGGTCAGGCGCCATCAGTTTGGCGACCAAGGGGCGCAATACGAGAAGTGCCATCGGGTCAAGCAACACGACCACGTGATCCTCGCAGACACGGGAGAGGTCTTGGAGTTTTGTGATCCCCGGATTCAGCAAATCAAAGCCACCCTCGAGGAATTGTTTGACATCGAGGTGATGCACCACAGTTTGAACATCTACGCCCGCAAACGGGCACAACCCACTCGGGCCAAACAGCCTGAAA
>JBMZAL010000177.1:0-3260 GCA_049611325.1 Flavobacteriales bacterium | reverse complement strand
ACAACGGACGCATCACCGCGAGCAAAGCGATGCTGCTTTGCGACGCTGTGGACACGGCGCTGCCCAAAAAGGTCCTGCTGTCTGGCCCCGCCAAGATGAAAGAAAACGTCCTTCGTGGACTCGACTTGGCCGGGTTCCCCACCCAAGACATCCGCTACGAGGACTTCCACCATCCACCGCATTTGGACGCCCCCTTGCTCCCTGAATGCGAGGTCTCTGCCGAACATGCCGGCAAGTCCATTCGCTTCACGTACCACCCCAATCAGGAGTCCTTGATGGAGGCCATTTCCAAGCGCGGACTCGACGCCCCACAGGCGTGCCGGGGCGGCGTATGCGGTTCATGTAGAGCTTCAATAAACGAAGGAGAAGTATCTGTTGACCAAGATTTTGCACTTACGAAAGAAGAAAAGAATCAAGGATGGGTGCTTTGTTGTCAAGCCACCCCCAAGACAAGCAAAATCAGCCTGACCTTCAAGGAAGGCCAATGAACTTGTGGGTCTGCAAGGAGAGCCTCCAATGCGGGGCTTCCTGAATGCGGTTCAGAACCCGCTCCATCACCTCTTCACGTCGGTCCCATTCCGGTTGCAGGAACATGGTTGTTCCCGTTTGAAGCTTGGCCGCATGCTCCTCGGCCCACTCCAAGTCGTGGCTGTTCACCACCACCACCTTCAGCTCGTTGGCTTCGCTGTACCATGCCTCTTGGCAGGCCTTGAATTTTTTGGGGCTCAAAGTCACCCAATCCCATTGGCCGCTGACCGCACCAGTGCCACTCGTTTCCAAATGGGTGGCCAAACCCTCGGCCTTCAGAGCCTCTGTCAACGGGCCCAAATCGTGCATGGTGGGCTCACCTCCCGTCACGACGACCCGCGGCAATCCTGAGGCCACTGCCTCTTGGACCAACGTCTCCACATCGACGCGCGGATGGGCCTCCAAAGGCCAGCTCTCCTTGACGTCGCACCAGGAACACCCCACATCACAGCCGCCGAGCCGGATGAACCATGCAGCATGCCCCGTCCACGCCCCTTCCCCCTGAAGGGTCGGGAATCGCTCCATGACGGGATACGTGAATGGGGTGGTCATCCGATCAGTCGAGAAGGGTGGCGTCCAAATCAAACGACGACGCGCCCGTGATTTTGGCCGTCACAAAGTCTCCCACCCGCAGGTGGCCGTCGTGCGCAATGCGCACCTCGTTGTCCACGTCAGGGCTGTCGTACTGTGTACGTCCCACCCACAAACCGTCTTCGTGGCGGTCGATCAACACGCGCTCCACACTGCCGATTCGGGCCACGTTGAGCTCTTCGCTGATGCCGGCCTGAATGTCCATGATCTTCTCCACCCGCGCGCGCTTCACCTCTTCAGGAACGTCGTCGTTCATGGTGTACGCGTGGGTGTTTTCCTCGTGGCTGTAGGTGAAGCAGCCCAAGCGGTCGAACCGCATGCGCTCCACCCAACCCTGGAGGTGCTCGAAGTGTGCCTCGGTTTCACCGGGGAATCCGCAAATGAGCGTGGTTCGAATGGCGATGTCTGGCACGCGCTGACGGATGGCGTCGATGAGGGCATCCGTTTTGGCCTCGGTGATGCCACGGCGCATGGCCTTCAGCATCTCGTCGGTGCCATGCTGCAAAGGCATGTCGAGGTAATTGCACACGTTGCTGCGCTCGGCCATCACGTCAAGCACATCCATCGGGAAGCCGCTGGGGAAGGCGTAGTGCAAACGAATCCACTCAATGCCCTCCACGTCACTGAGACGTCGCACCAACTCGGCCAGTTTGCGCTCACGGTAGAGGTCGAGGCCGTAGTACGTCAAATCCTGGGCGATGAGGATGATTTCCGACACGCCCTGCTTGGCGAGCCCCTTGGCCTGGGCCACGAGGTCTTCCATCGGGGTCGAGCGGTGCTTGCCGCGCATCAGCGGAATGGCACAGAACGCACAAGGACGGTCACATCCTTCGGCAATCTTGAGGTAGGCGTAGTGGGCCGGCGTCGTGAGCAAGCGCTCGCCGACGAGCTCCTTCTTGTAGTCCGCACGCAGGGTCTTGAGCAAACGCGGCAAGTCCCGGGTGCCAAACCAATCGTCCACCTCCGGAATGCCGTCTGCGAGCTCTTCCTTGTAGCGCTCCGAGAGACATCCCGTGACGTAGACGCGCTCGAGTTGCCCTTCGGCCTTGGCCTGGGCGAACCGGAAAATGGTGTCGATGCTCTCCTGCTTGGCCGCTTCAATGAAGCCACAGGTGTTGACGATGACGATGCCGCTGTCGTCTTGTTTGGCCTCGTGCTCCACCTCAAAATCGTTGGCACGCAACTGCGCCATCATGACTTCGCTGTCGAAGATGTTCTTGGCGCACCCCAGGGTGACCACATTGACTTTGCGGGGCTTGTAGGAACGTGCTCTCATGCGTCAAGGGATTCGGGAAGCAAGCTGTCGACAAATTCCATGGGATGGAACTCCTGAAGGTCCTCCATCTTCTCTCCCACGCCCACAAAACGCACGGGAACCTTGAGCTGGTCTGAAATGGCCAGCACCACACCGCCCTTGGCCGTGCCGTCGAGCTTGGTGAGAACGAGGCCGGTCACGTCGGTGACCTCGGTGAAGCGCTTGGCTTGTTCGAGGGCGTTTTGGCCCGTGGACCCGTCCAGCACCAGCCACACCTCGTGTGGCGCATCGGGCAACACCTTGGACATGACGCGCTTGATCTTGCCGAGCTCGTTCATCAAATTCACTTTGTTGTGCAGACGGCCCGCCGTGTCGACGATGACCAAGTCCGCATCGCGTCCCACCGCCGCCTGCAGCGTGTCAAACGCCACAGCCGCGGGATCGGCGCCCATGCCTTGAGACACGACTTCCACCCCCACGCGCTCTCCCCAGACTTTCAATTGGTCCACGGCCGCGGCGCGGAACGTGTCGGCAGCGCCCAGCATCACCTTCAACCCCTGGGACTTGTAGCGGTTGGCAAGCTTGGCAATCGACGTGGTTTTTCCCACGCCGTTGACGCCCACAATCAAAATCACGTGCGGGCCATTGCCCCGGGGAACCTCGTAGGCCGAGGAGTCCGTGAGCGCGCTGCCCTCGTCTCGGGTAATCAATCCCAGCACCTCCTCACGCAGCATGGTCATGAGCTCCTGCTGGTCGACATAGGCCTCCCAAGTGGCGCGGCTGCGCAACCGATCCAACACCGCTTCGGTGGTGTCCACCCCCACGTCCGACAGGATCAGTGCCTCCTCGAGGTCGTCCATCAGGTCCTCGTCAATCCGACGACGAC
>JBMZAL010000176.1:0-3283 GCA_049611325.1 Flavobacteriales bacterium | reverse complement strand
GGAACTCGGCCGCGACATGGCCAACGACATGGCCTTCCTGGTCGACAGCGTCGCCAACAGCATGCGCAACGAGCGGGCCAACGAAGCCTACAAACTGGCCCTTGGTGCGCTTGCCCAAACCTTGGAGCAAATCGCGCAAGCCGAAGACAGCTTGGCCACGTTGCACGCCTTGGGCATTTACGATTTCGAAACGCAAGTGGAAGGGTTGACGGCCCAGTACGGCATGGCCGTGGCCTCCGGTCGCTCTGCCGCCGCCAACACCCTCAAAAAAGACCTCGAGCGCCTTGGCACGTTGGCCAACGGCTACAACAACTTGTCGGCCTATCTCGAAGCGGCCTACGAACAGCAATCCCTGCTCAAAAAGCGCGTGGAATTGATGCGCGTGGACGCCGAAACGCAATTGTCGTCTTCCTTCATCGTGGACTACGCCAGTGCAGCGGACAAGAAAGCCAAGCCCGTGCGCTGGTTGATCGTGGTGATGACGTCTGTGGTGGCCGTGGGCGCCGCCTTCTTGGCCATGCTCGCCTGGGACACGTTGCAACGCGCCCAGAACGCCTCCTGAACGAACCATGACCACCGCGCGCGCTGGATGGCTGGCTGGCCTCGCCATGACCCTTCTCGCCTTGGCGGGTTGGGCGCTGGACGCGCCCTACGTGTTGGTCCTGCCCGTGGCCGCCCTCATCGCCTGGTGGGGTTTTGCGCGGACGGACCTGTACCTCTCCACGGTCCTGTGTTTGGTCCCACTCTCGGTCAACCTGAGTGAATTTGGGCTGACGTCCATCGGGTGGTACATGCCCACGGAGCCCATGCTGTTCGCGCTGCTTGTGCTGTTCGTGGCGAAATGGTTCTCAGGCCAAACCCCCAACCGCGACTTCCTCACCCATCCTGTCACCTACGTCATTGCCGCGGGGTTCCTGTGGATGGGCCTGACTGTGCTGCCCAGCAGCGATGTGGTCGTTTCCCTCAAAGCCTGGGTCTCGCGGGCCTGGTTCATTGTTTCCTTCTATGTGTTGCTTGCCGAATGGTTTCGACATGACCCTCGCGCGCGGCGTCGGTTCCTGGCCCTCTTGCTTGTTCCGCTTTCTGTGGTCATTGGCTACACCTTGGTCCGTCACGCGGGCTACGATTTCAGCAAAGGAGCGGGTCACTGGGTCATGAAGCCCTTCTTCAAAGACCACACCTCGTATGGCGCCGTTCTCGCCCTGTTGCTCCCTCCAGTGATCGCCATGGCATTCCACACCCGACAAAGCACCCTGTCCAAGGTGTTGTGGTCTCTGGGCGCAGGATGGCTCGCCTTGGGAACGGTGCTTTCCTTCACCCGTGCCGCGTGGGTGAGCTTGGCCGCCGCTGCGGCCCTCTGGGTGCTGATGTCGCTCGGGGTTCGCCTCAAAACCTTGGTGGCTGCTGGGGTGGCCGTGCTTGTGGGGTTGTTTTTGAGTTGGGATGCCTTGGTCATTCAGCTCGAACGCAACAAACAAGACTCCTCAGACGACTTGGCCCAGCACGTGGAGAGCATTTCCAATGTGTCCAGTGACGACTCCAATTTGGAACGACTCAACCGTTGGTCATGCGCTTTGGCCATGTTCCAGGAGCGTCCGGTGTTTGGGTGGGGGCCCGGGACGTACCAATTTGAGTACGCACCCTTCCAGCAGTCCAGCTTGCGCACACTCATCAGCACCAACAACGGAGACGTCGGGAACGCCCACAGCGAGTACCTCGGACCGTTGGCGGAACAAGGCCTGTTGGGCGGGCTGTTTGTGTTGGCCTTGCTGCTTGTGACGTGTCACCTCGGGTTCAAATTGCAGCGAACCATCACAGACCCGGACGACCGCATGTTGGCCATGGGGCTGTTCTTGGGACTCATCACCTATTTCGTCCACGGTGTCTTGAACAACTACCTCGACACCGACAAAGCGAGTGCACCGTTTTGGGGCTTCTTGGCCTTGCTTGTCGTGCTTGACCTCTGCAACGACGAAGGTTCGGAAGGGCTTACGAAAAGCGGCAGCTGAGCATCGCCGTGTCGTCCAACGGAGGTTCTTCCCCCCGGAACGCATCGAGCGCAGCCACGATGGTGCGATGGACGGCCTCGAGGGTTTGGCCTTGGTGGTGGGAGAGCAGCCCCAACAAGCGGTCGGTTCCAAAGGGAACTTCAAGGTCATTCTCCTGCTCGACCAAACCATCGGTGTAACAGCAGAGCACACTGCCCACAGGCACTGCGATTGTCCCGACGTTCATCGAAGGAATGTCTCGGAACATGCCCAGACCGACGCATCCGTCTTCCAGCAAGGTGTCGCGGCCACTTGCATCCACAAAAAGCGGCGGATTGTGGCCACAATTCACGTATTCCAGCGTGCGTTTGACCGGGTCGAACACCGCGGCAAAAAACGTGATGTACTTCTCCCCTTGGGCGATCTGCATCACCCGGTCATTCAAGGTGTGTAGCGTGGCCGACAGGGTAGCGTGCTCCGCCTGGAACAGGGCGCGCACATGGGCTTGGAAGTTGCTCATCAGCAACGCCGCACTCATGCCCTTTCCACTGACGTCCGCCATGCACACCACCACTTTGCCTGAGTCCGTGGTGAACGCGTCGTAGTAGTCGCCGCCCACTTGGGTGTGGGGCTTGTAGTAGCCCGCCACATCCAAATCGAGGTGATTCCACGTTTGAGGCAGCAACATGGCCTGCATCTCTCCCGCAAGTTGCAATTCGCGACGCAACGCCTCTTGCTTCAAACTGCGGGCCACCATCTGCGTGTTTCGCCGTGCCACCACCAAGATGTTGGTCAAGGTCACGAGAAAATTCAAGTGCTTGACCACGGGGCTCACACCGCGGTCGTTGTCGGTGGTGTCGCCTGCAAGGACGAGCGCAATGGCCTCGTCGTTTTGGTGGATGGGCACCACCACGTCCGAAGGGTGCTGGTCGCCACCCAAGGCGCCTGCAAGTCCAATCGTGTCGAGGTCGAGGCCCTCAAAAAAGGATGCGGGCTGGGACGGCGGCCAAGGAGCCTCCGTGCCGGCAGCCACAAGAAGCTGCCATGTGTCCCCTTCCAAATCGGCGGCATACAACACAAGCCTGTCAATGCCCAAGTTGACTTTGAGCGCATCGACATACCGCGCCATCAGGTCCTCTTCTGAAGGCTGGGCTTGAATGGCCTGGGTGACCTTCAAGAGCGCGTCGAGCTTGAAGTCTCGCAATTCGAGCTTCTGCTTCAGCCGACGTTCCTTCGGGTTGGTCATGGCGTGAGGCTCCGCGGCCTGCTTACTTTTTGACGCGCTCTGTGTACTC
>JBMZAL010000175.1:0-3304 GCA_049611325.1 Flavobacteriales bacterium | reverse complement strand
TGTGCTTAATCGCCCGTTGCACGGTGTAGCCCAGTCCCGTGGACAGCCCCACCCACATCGCGACCCACATGCCGCCGCGCTTCATGGGAAAGCCATCCACGCACCACAACCAACTGAAGGTCGTGGTGACAAACGCGCCGAGGGCAATCCAGATGTGCGTGAAGGAGAGCAACCGCATGGGGCAAAGTTCGCCTCCCGTGACCGCAGATGGGGGGTTGGTGGACGGGATGTTGATGCTTTGGGGTGGGGGGGCAGAACCCCCGATGTATTTTTGCGCTTTCTACGGAACCGTTGCACGCCACATTTTTCTGATTCTCATGAAGATTGGAAGTTTTGTTTCCCGCCATTTGGGTCCCCGCCTCGAAGACCAAAACGCCATGCTCCGAACCCTCGGAGCCCCCTCCCTTGACGACCTCATCGAACGCACCGTTCCCGGAGCCATCCGGTTGCGCGAACGTTTGAGCGTGTCGAAAGCGCTGACGGAAAGCGAGTACCTCGAGCACATCGACGGCCTCGCTGCACAAAACACCGTCTTCCGCAACTACATCGGCATGGGCTACTACCCCACCGAAGTGCCCAGCGTGATCCGTCGCAACGTTCTTGAGAACCCCGGTTGGTACACGGCCTACACGCCTTACCAAGCAGAAATCGCCCAGGGCCGCCTTGAGGCCTTGCTCAACTTCCAAACCATGGTCATGGACCTCACGGGCATGGAAGTGGCCAACGCATCCTTGCTCGACGAGGGTACGGCTGCCGCAGAGGCCATGGCGATGCTCTTTGCAGCGCGACCCCGTCCCCAAGTGAAGGCGGGCAAGAACCGATTCTTGGTCGACGAGGCGGTTTACCCGCAAACACTCAGCGTCCTGCGCACTCGCGCGGCGCACCTCGACATCGACATGGCTGTGATGACCCGCGAAGAGATGCGCGGCGCGGTGGAAGCCGATGACGTTTTTGGATGTTTGGTCCAGTACCCCGACGCCAACGGCGAGGTGGAAGACATGACTGGGTTTGTGGAAGGCATGACCGAGCGCGAGGTGCGCACCGTATTTGCCGCCGATTTGATGGCCCTGTTGGTGTTGAAAAGCCCCGGCTCCATGGGCGCCGACGTGGTGGTGGGAAGCTCCCAACGGTTTGGGGTTCCCATGGGCTACGGTGGACCTCACGCTGCCTTCTTTGCGGCACGTGAAAGCTTCAAGCGTCACTTCCCAGGCCGAATCATCGGCGTCTCCAAGGACCGCCTGGGCCAGCCCGCCTTGCGCATGGCCCTTCAGACCCGTGAGCAGCACATTCGCCGCGACAAGGCGACTTCCAACATTTGCACGGCCCAAAGCTTGCTCGCCGTAATGGCGTCCATGTACGCGGTGTACCACGGCCCTCAGGGCTTGCGGGCCATTGCGGAGCGCGTGCACACCTACACCCGCGCTCTGGCGCTCGCACTCGGTGCGTCAGACGGTTTGACCGTGGTGAACCAGTGCTACTTCGACACCTTGAAAGTCCACGTGGCTGGTGGGGCAGATGCGATGAACGCACTTCGTGCGCGCGCTGAATCCAAGCGCGTCAACTTGCGCTATTTCGCCGACGGCGAACACGTGGGGGTCTCACTCAACGAGCGCACCAACGCCGACGACTTTGTGACGTTGTGCTCAGCCCTTGGTGTGAGCCCCGTGCAGGGCGTGGAGTTTGATGCACCCTTCTTTGGGCCCATCGCCCGAGAAGTGGACTACCTGCATCACCCGGTGTTCAACCGCTACCGTTCGGAAACCGAGATGATGCGGTACATCAAAAAGCTCGAGAACAAGGACCTGAGCCTGACCCACGCCATGATCCCACTGGGGTCGTGCACCATGAAGCTCAACGCGGCCACGGAATTGATTCCCATCACGTGGGCGGCGTTCGCAGAGTTGCACCCATTCTGTCCGCCTGACCAAGCTCGAGGCACGCGGGCCATGCTTCAAGAACTGGAGCAAGACCTCGCCGAAATCACTGGGTTTGCGGGCGTGTCCTTGCAACCCAACAGCGGGGCCCAGGGCGAGTTTGCCGGTTTGATGGTCATCCGAGCCTACCACGCTTCACGTGGCGAGTCTCACCGGAACATTTGCCTCATTCCCAACAGCGCCCACGGGACCAACCCGGCCAGCGCCGTGATGGCGGGCATGAAGGTGGTGGTGGTCGGATGCGACAAGCACGGCAACATTGACGTGGACGACCTCCGGGCCAAAGCCGAAGCGCACAGCGCCAACCTTGGTGCCCTCATGATCACGTACCCCTCCACACACGGGGTGTTTGAATCCTCGGTGCTCGAAGTGACGGAGTTGATTCACGCCCATGGCGGCCAGGTGTACATGGACGGCGCCAACATGAATGCCCAAGTGGGGCTGACCAGCCCGGGGATGATTGGCGCGGACGTGTGCCACCTCAACCTGCACAAGACCTTCGCGACGCCTCACGGAGGGGGTGGTCCCGGTGTGGGGCCCATAGGCGTGGCGGCGCACCTCGTGCCGTTCCTCCCCGGCCACGACGTGGTGCCAGTAGGCACGGACACGGCCATTGATGCGATCAGTGCGGCGCCGTTTGGCAGTGCGTTGATTGCCCAAATCCCCTACGCCTACATCAAAATGCTTGGCCAGTCTGGCTTGACGGAAAGCACCAAGTTGGCCATCCTCAATGCGAACTACCTGAAGGCCCGCTTGGAGGGTGCGTACGACGTGTTGTACCAAGCAAAGAACGGAACGGTGGCCCACGAAATGATCCTCGATTGCCGCGCCTTCAAGGCGGTGGGCATCGAAGTCATGGACATTGCCAAACGCCTCATCGATTACGGTTTCCACGCACCCACGGTGTCGTGGCCGGTGCCCGGCACGTTGATGGTGGAGCCCACGGAAAGCGAGAGCCTGGAGGAACTCGACCGCTTTGCAGAAGCCATGTTGAGCATCCGCGAGGAAATCGCGGCCCTCGAGCGCGGGGAAGCAGACATGGAGGACAACGTTCTGAAGATGGCACCGCACACGGTGGAGGAAGCCACGGCGTCGGAGTGGACGCACCCTTACTCGCGTGAAAAGGCGGTGTACCCGGTGCGTGACCTTCGTGCGAACAAGTTCTGGAGTTCCGTGGCCCGCGTCGACAATGCCTACGGAGATCGGAACTTGGTGTGCTCCTGCCCGCCCATGTCGGCTTTCGAAGAAATTTTGGCCTGACCCAACATCGCCGTGTTCGCAACCCTTCCGTCCTGAAAAGCGACTTCTTAGGGAACGACCTATTTTCGCCCTGAATTCGACATTCCAAAACCCTATATACATGAAGCATC
>JBMZAL010000174.1:0-3308 GCA_049611325.1 Flavobacteriales bacterium | reverse complement strand
AAAATGGCGAACGTCGCCCACTTTTCGGCGCGGTTGGTCTGCGTGATGAATTTGTGCTTGTCGTCTCGGGTGAGGGTGGTCATGCCGGAGGCCTCTTGGCCGAGTCGCTCGGTCAACGCACGCTCCACCTCCCCGGCCACCTCGGTTTGGGTCCATCCAGGCAAGGCCTTGATTTCGATCCGTGACACGCGCCCATCTCGGTCCAACAGCTCCTGCGCATCGCGCAAGGGCAGGAGCAGGTAGCGGGTGTCGAGGTCGGCGTTGATGGAAAACGTGCCGCACGCATGGACGGCTTCCGTGCGGAAGGCGCGCTCCCGGTGGCGGGAGAGTTTTCGGCCCCGAATCGGGGCGCTCACCGAGAACAAGGGCGGGCTTAGGCTGTCGCTTTTCAGGGCCAATTCCGACCGAACCCCCAGGCCCAAGCAGCCACACGTCCAGGAGGAGTCCTCCAAGGCATAAGCCCCTTCGACAATGGCGCGGTCAATCTGAGACACGGCCTGATAGCGGGCATCGACCCCCAACACGGTTGCGACCCTGACGGCTTCGTCTGCCCGGACCACCACTTCGTCTTCCAGCACAGGCGCCCAAGTGGCCACGCCGGGAATGTCAGCGAGTTGATCACCCCAAGCCTGGGGAATCACCGCGCCTGATTTTGGCACCACGGCCAAGTCGGCATCCAAAGTCCCAAACAGGTCCTTCACCAAGTCTTCAATGCCATTGAATGCACTCAAGATGCATACCATGGCGGTGGCCACAGCGGCAATGACGGTGACGGAAATGCCTGAAATGACGTGCACCAAGGTGCCCGACCGTCGCTTGACGATGTACCTCGAAGCCAGTCGGACGGGGAGCCTCATGAATGGAGGGCGCGCTGGACTTCATCCACGAAGTCGAGGCTGTCGTCCAGGTAAAAATTCAATTCGGGAACGCGGCGCAATTGCTTGCCGACTTTGGCACCCAGCGCCTTTCGCACGCGCCATCCTTCGGCTTCGACCTCCTTCAGCGCCTTCTCTTTGTCCGGGGTGGCCATGAAGCTGAGGTACACCTTGGCCAAACCGAGATCGGGTCCGATGCGGACCTGGGTCACTGTGATGAACAGCCCCCCAAACCACGTGTTGGATTCGCGTTGGAACAGGATGCTCAACTCCCGCTTGAGGAGTTCTGCCACGCGTTCTTGTCGGATGCTCGCCATGTCTCGAAGGTAGGGATGTCACGCGGAAGGGCGCGTTCAGTACAGGAATTGGTTGTAGGGGTAGCGCTTGATGTGGAGCTCCTTCACCCGCTCGTACAGGGTGCTGCGGAAGGCATCGTACCCCATCTTGGTCTTGGCAGACAGGAAAATCACATCGTGGCCGAGTGCCTCGAAACGCTCGCGAATGCCGCGCTCCAAATCTTCAGGCGTGCGTTCGCCATCTGGATCTGTCAGGAGGTCCACCTTGTTGAACAGCACCATCGTGGGCTTGCTGTCGCTACCGATGTCCGCCAAGGTGCGCTCCACCACGGCCATGTGGTCTTCGAATTGAGGGTGACTCACGTCAATGACGTGGAGGAGCATGTCGCTTTCGCGCGTCTCGTCCAAGGTGCTCTTGAAGCTTTCAATCAGTTGCGTGGGCAGTTTTCGGATGAATCCCACCGTGTCGCTCAACAAGAAGGGAAGGTTGTCGATGACCACCTTGCGGACGGTGGTGTCGAGGGTGGCGAACAGCTTGTTCTCGGCAAACACGTCGCTCTTGGACATCAGGGTCATGAGCGTGCTTTTGCCCACGTTGGTGTAGCCCACGAGGGCCACCCGAATCATCTGGCCCCGGTTCTTTCGCTGGGTGGCCATTTGCTTGTCGATGCCGGCCAATTGCTTGCGCAAGAGGGCAATGCGGTCGCGGATGACCCGGCGGTCCGTTTCAATCTCTTTCTCCCCAGGACCCTTCATGCCGATGCCCCCTTTTTGCTTCTGAAGGTGGGTCCACATGTTGGTGAGGCGAGGCAACAAATACTGGTACTGGGCGAGTTCCACCTGGGTTTTTGCATGGGCGGTCGCGGCCCGTTGAGCGAAAATGTCCAAGATGAGGTTGGTCCGGTCGAGGACCTTACGCTCAGGAATTTCCTTCTCGATGTTGCGCAGCTGGATGGGACTCAATTCATCGTCGAAGATGATCATGTCGATGTCCTCTTCCTCCACGTATTCCTTGATCTCCTGAAGCTTGCCCGAACCGACAAACGTGCGCACGTCGGGCTTGTCCAGGCTTTGGATGAAGGTGCGTTGCCGTTCTGCTTTGGCCGTTTCAGCCAAGAACGCCAACTCCTCCAAGTACTCTTCGAGTTGTTCGCGACGCTGGTGCCGGGTGGCGAGCCCGATGAGGACGCATGTTTCGGCAGGCTTGGCCGTGGAGAGGGGTTTGCGTTTGGTTCCCATGGGTCAGCCTCAGTTTTGGAATTTCTCGATGTACACGGCGATGCCTCGGATGGTGGGCATGTCGAGCATCCCCCGGTGGGGAGGCATGGTGCCTTTCCCGTAGGCGATGATCGCCACGCGTTCTTCCACCGACAAGGTGCTCGTCCGCAAGTCCGGGGCAGAGGCGAGGACAGGTGTGCCGTCTTCGCCATGACACACTGAGCATTTCATGGTGTATTGCCGGGAAGCGTTGGCCAAATCCATGCCTGACGCACCCATGCCCGGAGCGCGGGTTGACGACGCGTCACCCTCGGTCTCCCCCTGTGTCCCACATTGCACGAGCACCATGATCAGCCCCAAGACAGTCACCCCAAGCGTCGAACGCCTGAGCATGCTCAGTACCAGCCTACAGATTCGAATCCGGGACGGAAGGGCCAAGGAATGCCAATCAAAATGAGCAGCAGGCACAATCCGTAGAAGATGACTTGTCGCTTGTGTTTCGATGCGTCGTCACTGGCTCGCTTGCTCAGCACGTGTCCCAAGGTTCCCATGACGATGGCGAGCACCATGAGAAACCCGTGTTCGACTGCGAAGAATCGGGTGAATGAGTTGGACATGGTGCCTTCTTGCCCGAGCATGCCGATCCAACCTCGCATCATGTAGACGAAGAGACCGACGAGCAGCTGCAAGTGAAGCACGATCATGGTATTGAGGGATCGCACGTGCTGCGATTTGGTGTAGGGCAGATTGCCTCGCATGCCACGAAAGGCAAGCACAAGGATCCAAACCAAAAGAATCAATGCAGCCCAGCGAAGCGCGGAGTGCGTCATCAACAAGGCGGTGGAAGCGTCTAAAATCATGCAACGAAGTTACACCACACCTTGGTCAAGCATGGAATCCGCGACCTTGACAAACCCAG
>JBMZAL010000173.1:0-3332 GCA_049611325.1 Flavobacteriales bacterium | reverse complement strand
GACGTCGGTCCGTGCGCTGAGGTCTCCTCCGCACATGACGTAGCCGAGTTTTTCGCTGATCAGTTGATCGTGCTCCGAGATGTAGTTGCCCGAGGCCATGGAACTGGCACCGGCATAGACAATGCCCATGCCTTCTTGGCCCATCACGGTGATGTCCTTGCGCTTGACCGGCTGGGTGTAGCCCTGATCGGCCATGGCGAGCGCAGCAGCCTTGGCACGCGCCAACTGGTCTCGGCGATTCACCACAACCTCGTCCACGCCTTCGCGCAGGTAGCCGAGTTCAAACGCCTCGTACGCCGACGTGGCCACCTTGGCCTGTCCAATGGTCAGGAAGCGTTCGCGCATGGCGTTGATGCGAACGTCTCCGTCGCTGATGCCATCGTGCAAGCGAAGCACAAATTCCTTGGTGCCACCGCCACCAGGGATGAGGCCAACACCAAATTCCACCAAGCCGATGTAGGACTCGGCATGGGCGACCACTTTGTCGACGTGGAGGCACACTTCACAGCCGCCGCCCAACGTCAATTGGTGCGGGGCAGCCACCACAGGGATGCCGCTGTATCGCAGACGCATGGTGGTGTTTTGGAACATGCGAATGGCGTAGTCCAGTTCGTCCCACTCTTGCTCCACGGCGAGCATGAAAATCATGCCCACGTTGGCGCCCGCGGAGAAGTTGCCGCCTTCGTTGCTGATGACCACGCCACGCCATTGGGGGTCGCTTTCCGCGAGGTCAATCACCTTGTTCAGGCCCTCGATCACTTCTGCGCCGATGGTGTTCATCTTCGTGTGGAAGGCGATGTTGAGGATGCCGTCGCCGAGGTCTTGGATGGTGGTGCCGCTGTTGGCCCAAACCGTCTTGTCCTCGCCCAACAACGACAGGGCAATGCGTCCGTCTTGTCCGGGGATGACGGTGTGGCTTTTGGAGGCCACGTCCCATGAGGTGCGCTTCCCGTCGGCCACGCTGTAGAAACTCGTGGCGCCCGAGGCGGCCAAATCGTGCACCCATTGGGCGACGTCGAGTCCACGTGCGGCGCAGGCGTCGAGCCCGGCCTGCAGCCCAATCGCATCCCAGCTTTCAAAGGCGCCGAGCTCCCATCCAAAACCGGCGCGCAACGCGTCGTCGATGCGGTAGGGTTCGTCGCTGATTTCAGGCACTCGGTGGCTGACGTAGGCGAAGACGTCCGCGAAAATGCGGCGGTAGAATTCACCGGCCTGGTCTTGGCCGTTGAACAAGAGCTTGGTGCGCTCGCGCAGGTCGTCGACGTTTTTGGCGGCGGCGAGGGTGGCGAACTGGACCTTTTGTTTGGGCTTGTATTCCAGCGTCTTGAGGTCCAGGGCATGGATCTCCTTTTTGCCGTCGGTGACAACCTTCTTGTAGAAGCCTTGGCCCGACTTGCTCCCCAGCCAACCTTGGTCGACGAGGTGCTTGACGTAAGAGGGAATGGCAAACACCTCAGCCCGCTCATCGTCGGGGCAGTTGTCGGCCACGCCTTTGGCCACGTGCACAAGGGTGTCCAAACCGACCACGTCGCAGGTGCGGAACGTGGCGCTCTTGGGACGGCCCATGGCAGGTCCCGTGAGCTTGTCGACGGCTTCCACGCTCAACCCCATGTCTTCCACGGTGTGGAAGAGGGCTTGGATGGCGAAGACGCCCACGCGGTTGGCAATGAAGGCAGGCGTGTCTTTGCAGAGCACGCTTTGCTTGCCCAAAATTCGCTCGCCGTACGCCGTGAAGAAGTCCAACACTTCGGGCAGGGTGTCCGGCCCGGGAATGATCTCCAGCAGCTGCAAGTAGCGCGGAGGGTTGAAGAAGTGGGTGCCACAGAAATGCTTGCGGAAATCCTCGCTGCGCCCTTCGGCGAGCATGCCAATGGGAATGCCGCTTGTGTTCGACGTGATGAATGTGCCTGGCTTGCGGTACTGCTCGACCCGCTCAAACAATTGTTGCTTGATGTCGAGGCGCTCGACAATGACTTCGAGGATCCAATCGCATTCGGAAATGCGCGGAAGGTCGTCGTCGAAGTTGCCGGTCTCGATGCGAGACGCAAACCGCTTGCTGTAGATGGGGGAGGGCTTGGACTTGAGGGCCTTGGCCAAATGGCCCGCCGCCACACCGTCGCGGGGTCCTTCGTCGGTGGGGAGGTCGAGCAGCATGACTTCTGCGCCGCATTGGGCGAGGTGGCATGCGATGGCCGACCCCATCACACCGGAGCCGAGGACGGCCACGCGTTTGATTCGGTGAAAAGGAAGGGTGGTCGTCATGACGAGAGGGTTTCAGTTTGGGGTTGCCAATTGGGGGGGATCAATTGGTCGGGCACTTCCAAGAGTTCGTTCAGCCTGGCCAAACCCTGGAGCAGCTGGTCTGCGGCATCTGCGCCGAGCAATTCATGCAAGCGCGCGTTGAGTTCGATGACCAATTCACGGATTTGGCGACGGGCCTTGACGCCGTCTTCGGTCAAAAAGACGCGAACCGACCGACGGTCGTGTTCGTCTTGGCGTCGTTCGATCAGGCCTTGTCCCTCCATGCTTTTCAGGGTCCGAGACAGGCTGGTGGCTTCCATCCCCATGCGGGGGCCAAGCTTGGTGCTTGGGGTGCCTTCGCGTTCGATGCTGAGCAAGGCATATCCCACACTCATGCTGATGCCGTGCGATTCGGCGAGGCTCGTGTAAAGTCGCGCCAACTTGCTCCAGCCCCAGCGCAGTTGGAAGTCGATCGTTTCTTGGGCGTCCATGGCGTCCAAAGTACACGATATTGCTGTGCATGCATAACGTTTTGTGATTTTTCTGTGCGTGCATAGGAACAAGGCGCACGATTCCAGTCGATATCTTGGCGGCATGTTCGAACCATCCTTGGAATCTGATGCGCCCCAGAGGGTGGGCGTGGGACCCCGACTTGCTGCGGCCGTGTTGGATTATTTCTTGAGCACGATGGCCGTGATGCTGTTCGCCTGGAAGGGTTGGGGCTGGGCCAGTGTGGTAGAGAGCTTGCCGGGGACCGATGAGTTGCTTGCGCTCTACGCCCCCATGGAGGAGGTGCTCGTCGAGGCCGGCCTGGTGCACGGTGTGCAAGGGTTGCTGGCCGCCACAGCGCTGCTCGGGATTGGTTACCCACTCATCGAGGGTGTGACCGGGGCAAGTCCAGGAAAGTGGGTGATGGGATTGCGCATTGGTCACGCCAACGGCACCGCAGGAAACACCGTGTTGTACATCAAGCGTTTTGCCATCAAGTTCATTCGCCCGGTTTTGGGGGCTTTGGCAGGTGTGACGGGTCTGGCGATGTTGGGATGGTTGGCGGGTCCTGCGGGGTTGGTGATCAGCCTGGGGACGCTGTT
>JBMZAL010000172.1:0-3357 GCA_049611325.1 Flavobacteriales bacterium | reverse complement strand
GGCTTCACGAATCAAGCGCACGCTGCGGTCGCGGCCCACGCTGATGGGGATGACCACGCCCGGGAAGAGCACGGTGTTGCGTAAGGACAGCAAAGGCAGCACCTCGGGCACTTCCTTTTCTTGCATGGCATTTTCATCCTCTTCGGTCAGGATGGGGATGAAATCTTGGTCTTGGATGTCGCTCAAACGCATGGCCTTCTTCATTTGTCTCATCACAGGTCAAAGCGCGTGCCAAAGCACCACAATTGCGCAGCCTGCCAAAATCAAACGCCAACCTGTCCATTTCCTTGCCCAAGTCACCCCAAATCGTCAGGGCGTGCGACAGGTTGTCAGGTTCAGTCCGCACCGACGCGCTTGGCGAAGGCCGCACGAATCCGTGACTCTTCGTCTGAAGTCATCACCACATTGCGTCGGGCCATGACCTTCCGGGCTGTGGCCAGACCGCGTTCCACGTCGTGCACGTCGCCTTCCGTGCCCCAAGAGAAGGAGGGGAGGTGCTTGGGAGGCATGCCTGCACTGAATACATTGCACATGGCGCCGACCACGGTGGCCGTGTTGAATGCGGTGTGGATGGCGGATTTGCTGTGGTCGCCCATGAGCAATCCGCAGAATGTCCGGCCGCGGCCTTTCAGCGCGCCCTCCGATTCGGACCACTCTGCAATCTCCCCGTACGTGTTCTTCAAATTGCTGCATGTGGTTTCGGCACCCAGGTTGCACCACGACCCCAACACCGAGTTGCCCAAGAATCCGCCGTGCGCTTTGTTGCTGAAATCGTGGATGACCACGTTGCTCAATTCGCCGCCGACTTTGCACTGGCTGCCGACGGTGGTCGGGCCATAAACCAACGTCCCCATGCGAAGCGTGCTGCCCTCGCCCAAGGCAAAGGGGGCACGAATGCGACACCCTTCCATGACTTCGGCGTCGGGCCCGATGACGATGTCTCCGCCTTCGGTGTTGAGCGAAGCATCACGCAATACCGCACCAGGTGCAAGATGAATGCGCTCCATGGGGCCATGCACAATCACCCCAACCCTTGCCCAAGCTTCGCGCTCTTCTTCCTCCAAGGTGCGCAAACGCCACGCCAACTTGAGGCGAACCAGGTCGCCTTGAAGCCCTTCCGCTGCGCGCTCAAACAGGTCAGGCGCCTCCTCCAACATGTCGGGATTCGGACTGCCTTCGAGGGCCGAAGATCCCTCCCCGCATTGTGCCACCCGCTCGCCTTGATGCGTCCAGTGTTGGCCCTTCGCAAGACCCAACACCACCTCCACATTGGCGGGGGTAGGAAGCAGGCGGGGATGAATGCGGGTGTTGGGTTTGGCTTGCAAGCATTCCTGCCATTGATTTGCAATGGACCTCACGCCAAAGTGCAGGGCGTGCTCCTCGCGAAGCACGTTCAAAGGATAGAGGTCAGGAGAGGAAGGAACTTCCAACATGAAGGAATCAAGCATGTCGCAAAATTATGATGTGAACTTAAACGACCGTTTGGGTGTTGATTGGGTTGAAACACCTCACAATCTTCAAGACAGCGGCGTGAAACAAGAGTTCTCCATCAAGGACCTCGAAAACCTCTCAGGAGTCAAGGCACACACCATTCGCGCGTGGGAGCAGCGTTACCAGTTGCTGAACCCTGCGCGTTCGGAAACCAACATCCGAACCTACTCGGGTGACGACTTGAAGCGCCTGCTCAACGTGAGCTTGTTGCTCGAGCGAGGCAGGAAGATTTCCAAGGTGGCCGCCATGAGCGACTCGCAACTTGCGCAAGCCATCACGGATGCGCCAGTGGCGGGTGAGGCCGGGGGTGAGCTCGTGGCGCAACAAAAGCTCAAGGTCTCCATGATGTCGTACGACGAGCAGATGTTCAGGGACACCATCGACGATTGCATCGCGCGCCTCGGTTTTGGAGCGACGGTTGTGAGCGTGTGTTTGCCCTTCCTCGCCGACGTGGGGGTGTTGTGGTTGACCAACGCCATTTGCCCGGCGAACGAGCACTTCATGAGCAACCTCTTCCGTCAGATGTTGTTTGCCCAAATCCACGGAGCCGACATCCCCGGGGCGAACGAGGACGACACCGTGTTGGTGCTCTACCTCCCGGAGCGTGAAATTCACGACATTTCCTTGCTCTTCTTGCATCAGTTGTGTCGTGAGCACGGCCGCAAATCCGTCCTCTTGGGCCAAAGCGTGCCATTCGACGACTTGCCTGGGGTGGCAGCCCAATTCCCCAACGTGGCCTTTGTGACCTATTGCACCACCTCACCAGCGGAACACCAAGCCCAAGCGTACGTCGACCGGATCGCACGCACGTTTGCCGGCAGTGACGTGACTTTCCACCTGGCGGGCAGTGTGTTCAGCGAAGTCAACCCTGTGCCCGGCGTCACGGTGGACGCCACGGGAGGAGATTTGGTCCAGCGGTTGTTTTGAACAACCCACGCACATTTCTTGTGGCAGGTATTTTTAGGTCGTAACCTGCTCAAAATCAGCGTTCAGGACATTTTTGTTGAACATTTTGGAAAAATTGTTGAACAAAAAGCTTGGCTTCAACGAAGTTTTGTTGAATCTTTGGCTTGAATCGTTAAACAAACCGATCATGAGCACACTCGAATTCAACCAGCTTCTCGTCAGCCAGTCTGACTTCCTCCGGGGATTTGCTTTGGGTTTCACGCGCAATGGTGCGGATGCGGACGATTTGGTGCAAGACACCATGGTGAAGGCCTTGAGGTACAAGAACAACTTCAAGGAAGGCACCAACATGAAAGGGTGGCTCTACACGATCATGCGGAACATCTTCATCAACAACTACAAGAGAAAGAAGTTCCAAAACACCGTGCTCGACAGCACGGAGAATCAGTACTTCATCAATGCAAGTCAAGACTATCGCGTGGACACCGTCACGACAGTGATCAACCAAGCAGACATCCTCGAGGCGATTGACGACTTGAAGCCTGATTTCCGAAAGCCGTTCACCATGTTCCTCGACGGGTACCATTACGATGAGATCGCCGAAGAGATGAACATCCCCATGGGCACCGTGAAATCAAGAATCTTTCACGCTCGGAAGAAGCTCTCGGTTTCCCTCTCAGACTTCAACTGAGCTTCCCTTCCTTTCCCTCGTGCGGAAGGGTTATATTCGGGGCACCATCGTGTCCCGCAATGATTGATTTTCCCATCGTACTTCGCAGACCTGCCATGCTCTGGCTGTCGTTGACGTGGCTGCTTGGCTCGTTGACCATCTCCATGTCCGCCCAGACCGTGGACCAGACGCTCTCCATTGAAGACTACGTCAACGAGGTGTTGCTCGGGGAGGGAGTCACGGCCACAAACATTTCATTCATTGGCTCCACGGAGCAAATCGGTTACCTC
>JBMZAL010000171.1:0-3376 GCA_049611325.1 Flavobacteriales bacterium | reverse complement strand
ATGTCGATGCGCCCGGTCTCCTTCTCCACCCCGTAGAAGGTGGGACGGTACAGCTTGCCGCTGTAGTTGACGGGGGAGCCGTGCGTCAGGTGACCGCCATGTGCGAGGTCAAAACCCAAGATGGTGTCGCCAGGCTTGAGGCACGCAAGCATGACCGCGGAGTTGGCGGAGGCGCCTGAGTGCGGCTGGACGTTGGCCCACGCAGCACCAAACAGTTTGCACAGGCGGTCGATCGCGAGCTGCTCCACTTGGTCCACGAACTCGCATCCGCCGTAGTAGCGCTTGCGGGGCAGGCCCTCGGCGTACTTGTTGGTCAAGATGCTTCCCTGTGCGGCCATGACGGCTTCACTGGTGTAGTTCTCAGAGGCGATGAGCTCGGCGCCTTCAATTTGACGGACGCGTTCGCGGTCAACGAGGGCGGCCACTTCAGGGTCGTGCTGAAGGGCATCGGCAGCCGCAACGGCGGCGGGGGCGGTGGACGTGGCGTTCATTTGGCTTCAAAAATAATTCGCGCTTTCGAGCTCTGCACGCCATGTGAACAAAAGGCGCACATCTTCGTACACGAAAACTAGGCGTGCTTTTTTGGACGGCCGTTTGTACCTTGCCCCCATGCAATTCAACTTGCTCAAAACCTTCACTTTGGCCACCCTGCTCATGGCAGGCGCCGCGCAAACCCAGACTTCGGCGCAATACGCCTTGGATTACGGCTTTGCGATTGGTACGGCCAATTACCTCGGGGACATTGGAGGGGACAACTTGACGCGTCAAGATTTTGCAGCTGACTTGCACTACGGCCAAACCAAGCTGTCCACCCACGTTTTCGCACGTTACCGCGTGTCGAGTGCATTCGCGGTGAGGGCCCAACTCGGCACGGTCTACCTTGAGGACTACGACAACTTGTCGACCAACGCTGCCCGCCGCACGCGGAACGCCCATTTCAGAAACTACGTCAATGAACTGAGCTTGCGGGGAGAAATCAACCTCTTCTCCCAGCCCATGATCACCCGCTACACGAGCAAGTTTCGCGTGGGGGTCAACACGTATGCCACCCTGGGCGTGACAGGGTTTGTACACAACCCTCAAGCCCAGCTCGACCGGGATGCGGCAGAGTATCACTACGCCCAAGGCAACATCACCACCAACCCTTCTCAGTTGAACTACGACCGGTGGTACGACTTGAGAGACGTCGGCACGGAGAAGTTGACCTACGGAAGCGCAGCGCTCGGATTCCCACTCGGCCTCGGCGCTTCCTTCATGGTGAACTACCAATTCCGATTGGGCATCGAATTCGTGTGGAACCTCACCTTGACAGATTACATCGACGACGTGAGTTTTACGTATGCTGATCCTGAAGGCTTGGATGACATCGGGCTGATTTTGAGCCAACCTTCTTCTGTGGTGGCCGCGGAAGCGGCGGGGGTCGACGATCCGGTGGGTTTCCTGAACAGCTTCCGCTGGGATGCGGCCTACGAAAGCCCTCGAGGCAATCCCGACCGCAACGACACGTACGGCACATTGCAAATCACCGCGAGCAAGGTGGTGATGGGTTCCAGCAACTTCCGCCGGAACAACTACAACAGCAAGCGCCGCACCGTGAAGCGTCGCCCGAGCAAGCCTGGCAGCAGCCGGATGGGCCGCGGCCGTGCGAAATTCTGATTCGCGCGCTCCCCTTTTCATGTTGACCCAAGACCCTGAATCGCAGCGGGGTCTGTCGTGGTGCGCGACATTGTAAGTTTGAGGTAATGCACACCAACGCCCTGTCGCAGTCGACGTCCCCTTACTTGAAACAGCACCAGCAGAATCCGGTGAATTGGGTGCCGTGGGGTGAAGCGGCTTGGCAGCGGGCGCGCGAAGAGGACAAATTGGTGATCGTGAGCGTGGGCTACAGCGCTTGCCACTGGTGCCACGTGATGGAGCACGAGACGTTTGAGGATGAGGAGGCGGCCACGTACATGAACGCCCATTTTGTGAGCATCAAAGTCGACCGCGAAGAGCGGCCAGACGTGGACCAGGTGTACATGGACGCTGTGCAACTGATGACCCGCCGTGGAGGGTGGCCGTTGAATTGCGTGGCGCTGCCGGATGGACGGCCGATTTGGGGTGGGACGTATTTCCCGAAGGCGCAATGGCTCGCTGGATTGAACGCCGTGTTGGAGGTGTGGAAAGAAGATCCCGAGAAAGTGGAGGCGTACGCGGCACAGCTGGCGGAGACGGTGGGTGCCATGGACGACGCGTCACAAGGCGGCCCTGCAGGTGAGACGCTGGTGGACATCCCAGGGGACGACGGCGATGTCTTGCAACCGCAAGTCGATGCGCATCTGGTGGACGGGCTGGCAAGCTGGCGCGCAACCTGGGACCCTGAATATGGCGGCGGACGTGGCGCCCCGAAGTTCCCCCTCCCCTGCCAAATCGAGTGCTGGCTTCGGCTGGCGGATGCGGGGTGGATGCAGGAAGGCGAGGCGTACTCGGGGCCGCTCGGTTGGACGCCTGAATGGCGAGACGCGCTGGGCAAACACGCCATGTTGACGTTGCGCGCCATGGCACGCGGTGGCATTCACGACCACGTCGGGGGCGGGTTCTCCCGCTACAGCGTCGACGAACGTTGGCACGTGCCCCACTTTGAAAAAATGCTCTACGACAACGGCCAGTTGTTGGGGGCCTATGCCGAAGCGTGGCGGTGCGCACCCCACCCGGCACTGATGCAGGCCGCGGAGGGAATCGTGGCCTTTTTGACGCGCGAATTGGACGACCCAAGCGGGGGTTTTCGGTCGGCGCTCGACGCGGACAGCGACGGCGCGGAAGGCACGTATTACGTGTGGCGCATGGCCGATTTGAAGGCAGCGCTGCCCGACGAGGAGGTGCGCAAGGAAGTGATTGAGATGTTTGACGTGGATGGACGGAGTTTTTGGGAACAAGGCCAAAACGTCCTCATGCGCCCCACCGTCCAAGACGACGCGCTTTGGGCGGACGACGCCAAGCAGCGGCGTATGACCCAAGCCTTGAAGCGGATGTCCGACTGGCGGGACAGCCCGGCCTCGGGGCGTGCGAAGCCCGGCCTCGACGACAAGGTCCTGACCGCTTGGACAGCGTTGGCCGTAACGGGGCTCGCCAAGGCAGGGCGCCTGATGCACCGCCCGGAGTGGGTGGCGCGTGCCGAGCGCGGGGGCGCGTTCTTGCGCGACGTCGCCACCCTTTCCGGCGAGGACCACGTGTTGCGCCGGAGCTGGCATGCGGACGGCGGGCCCGAGGTCGAGGGCTTCTCAGAAGATTACGCCCTGACCATTGAAGCCATGATCGAGCTTCATCAATCTACCTTGGATGACCACTGGTTGCGCGAAGCCCGGGCGTGGATGGCCGTCACGCTGGAACGCTTCTT
>JBMZAL010000170.1:0-3387 GCA_049611325.1 Flavobacteriales bacterium | reverse complement strand
ATTCATCCACGCCCTCGGCGTAGTCCGTGCTGGCCAGTGAACATGCTTGAACCAAGGCGTGATCCACCAAATTCACAACCACTTCCCCCACCTCTTGCACGTTGTCCCACGTGTGTTTGGTCGTGGCATCTCGGCCCCGTCGCGCAGGAGAGAAAATCACCATGGGCGGGTTCGCCGAGAACACATTGAAGTAACTGAACGGGGCGAGGTTCACCCGTCCTTGGCCATCGACCGTGCTGACAAAGGCAATCGGACGTGGCGCAATGCCGCCGAGCAGACATCCGTGCAGCTTCTTGGCATCCAGCTCGGAAGGCCGATACGTCACGTGTTTGGACATCACTTTGCGTCGTGAGATTCCACCGCGTCAATCGACCCCATGACCTTGGCCTTGAGGCCTTCCTTGAATGCGGCAATGCGCGCGCGGAGTGCGTCGTCGGTGGCGCCGAGGATTTGGGCGGCCAAGATCCCGGCGTTCGTCCCGCCATCCAACGCGACCGTGGCCACGGGCACGCCCGAGGGCATTTGAAGGATGCTCAAGACCGAATCCCAGCCGTCAATGCTGTTGCGGCTCTTGATGGGCACCCCAATGACAGGAAGCGGCGTCAAGGACGCGGTCATGCCTGGCAAATGTGCGGCTCCGCCGGCACCAGCGATGATGACACCGATGCCGCGTTCTGCAGCGTCGCGTGCGTAGTCCACCATGCGGTCGGGGGTGCGGTGCGCGCTCACCACGGTCATTTCACACGTCACACCCAATTCACGAAGGACGCGCTGAGCACCTTCCATCACGGGCAAGTCGCTTGCGCTGCCCATGATGATGCCTACAGATTTGTTCATGCCACGAAGATACTGCCCTTCGCCCGGCATGTCATGACAAAAAACTGCGGCAAGGACTCAGCCCTCGAACTCGTCGATCCGCTTCTTCAGCTCCGAAGCCAACTCGTAGTTCTCGGTGGCAATCGCCTCCTCCAGTTGGCGCTGCAAGTCCTTCAATGACACCTTCTTGGGTGCCTTGGGCTTCTTCGCCTTCGGGGACTCCTCTCCTTGCGTCTCGCTTTCTGAACCGTCGAGGTCCACCCCGGCTTCATCCATCACTTGCTGACTGCACCGGATGGGGCATCCGAAGCGAACCGCGACCGCCACGGCATCCGAAGAGCGCGAATCAATCTGTTCTTCCCGAATCCCATCGGTCACCGTCAATTGCGCGTAGAAAATGCCCTCCATCATCTTGTGAATGAGCACCTCCGTCACCTCCATGCCAAACGCCGACAGCGTGTTCTTCATGAGGTCGTGCGTCAATGGACGGCTCGGCCTCATGTTCTCCAGCTCGATGGCGATGGATTGTGCTTCTGCCCCTCCAATGACAATGGGAAGCTTGCGCTTGCCATTCACCTCACCCAAGACGAGTGCGTACGCCCCTGAGGAAGACCCGCTCAAGGCGATGTCCAAGATTTCAAGGTCGATTTTCTTCATCAGGGTGCGAGGTGATGTGGGATCAGCCCAACGTCTTAATCGCCGCGGTCAATTTAGGCAAAACCTCAAAGGCATCCCCCACGATTCCGTAATCGGCCGCCTTGAAGAACGGCGCCTCTGGATCGGTGTTGATGGCCACGATGACTTTGCTCTGGTTGACCCCTGCGAGGTGTTGGATGGCGCCAGAAATGCCTGCCGCGATGTAAAGGTCTGGGCGGATGGTGATGCCCGTTTGTCCCACGTGCTCGTGGTGAGGACGCCATCCCATGTCGCTGACGGGGCGGCTGCACGCCGTGGTGGCTTGCATGGCCTGGGCCAATTCTTCCACAATGCCCCAATGCTCTGGTCCTTTCAGTCCGCGACCTGCAGAGACCACACGCACCGCCTCGGGAAGCGGCACGGAGCCGTCTTCGCTCGAGGCTTCAAATCCTTTCACGGTGAGTCGGGCCTCGCCCGCATCGGCTGCAAATGCCTCAACAGAGGCTGCTGCACCTTCGGACGCCACCCCAAAGGCATTGGGCGTGGTGGTGACGACTTTCTTGTCCGTCTCAATGTTCACGTGTGCCATGGCCTTGCCGCTGAACACGTTCTTTTTGACTTCTGAACCTTGGAGCAGGCCTGTGACGCCAGGCACCATGCCTGCGCCCATGCGCACCGCCACGCGGGGAGCCACAGCCCGACCGATGTGGTCGTGAGGCGCCACCACGAGGGTGGCCCCTTCCGCATCTGCCGCGGCGGCCACGACACGTGCGATTTGGCCTTCGTCTTGAAGGTTGTCGCCCATGTGCAACACCTTCGATGCACCTGCGGCACCTGCGCCGCCATCTCCATTCAGTTCACCCACCACCAACGCAGTGACGGTCGCCCCACATTGCTTTGCGTAGGACACGGCTTCCAAACCAGCCTTGGTGGCCTGGCCATTCTTTGTAGGGACAAATGCCAAACAATTCATGTCTTTCAAATTCTGGGGTTAGAGGACTTTGGCTTCTTCGCGCAACAAACGCACGAGTTCTTCAGGGGCATCGGCAGACACCATTTTGCAATCTCCTTTCGCAGGAGGAAGCTCAAACTTCGCCACCGCCGTGCCTTGGACTCCGCCTTCGGCAGGCACCACGTTCAATGGCTTGGTGCGCGCAGCCATGATGCCGCGCATGTTGGGGATGCGTTGCTCCGCCATGCCCTTGGCCGCACTCACGACCACGGGAAGCGTGGCTTCGACCGTTTCGAGACCGCCGCTTGCCTCACGCTTGGCCTGCGCCTTGCCGCCGTCGAGGTCGAGCGATGTGGCGAGTGAGATGTAGGCCGCATCGAGCATTTCAGCCACCATGCCTCCCACGACAGATCCATTGTGATCGATGGTCTCCTTTCCACACAGCACGACGTCGTACCCCCCCTGCTTGGCGTGATGGGCAATGAGTGATGCGGTGTGCAAGGCGTCTTGTGGATTCGCGTCAATGCGCACTGCGTCGTCTGCCCCAATCGCCAAAGCCTTGCGGATGACGGGATCGCAGTCCGCCTCGCCGACCGTGATGGTCGTGACGCTGCCTCCGTGTTGCTCTTTCAATTCGAGCGCACGAACGAGGGCATACCACTCGTCGTAGGGATTGACAATGAATTGAACGCCATTGGCGTCAAATTGCCTGTCGCCTTCGGTGAAGGCGATCCGGCTCGTGGTGTCCGGAGCTTTGCTGATGCAAACGAGAAACTTCATGGTCATTGAATGAATGACTTCGAGGGCCCAAATGACCGTGTCGAAGGAGCCCCAAAGGTAGGTCAGCACGGACGATTCGATGCCCAGAAATTGCATCCAATCCCCCCTTTTGGACTTGGCGTTGCTTAATCAATTACCTTTGCCGCCCAAATCGTACCTACAATGCGTGAAGTCACTTTCAGGGAAGCCGTGGCCGAGGCCAT
>JBMZAL010000169.1:0-3389 GCA_049611325.1 Flavobacteriales bacterium | reverse complement strand
GTTTCTCCATAAACAGTCGTCCACCCTTCTGTGGTGCTCGACCAGTTCGAGGTGCCAAAAGCAGTTGGAATGGCATCTCCGTTCGCATAGTCCAAGTTTCTGAGGTTCTCTGCAAACCAACATTGGTCTCCAATGCTAACTGTCGCATAAAAGTGACCTTGATACTCTAGCGGAGCACCACACTGCCACGGGTCACAATCGCAGATGCCATCCATATTCGCATCGAGGCATTGCCCCACCGCAACTGCAGATTTCAAAACGACAAACCACCAGAAAAGCCACCTCGTATGGTTGACGAGTGAATTTTTTAAGTACATGATAACAACGTAAAGTGTCATTAAAGATAATGCCTTTGGTCGAACAAAAACCAAGAATTGACTCACCCACGCCTGCTTTCGCCCTTTTTTCAACCGAAGAAAATGCACTAAAACAGCACCCCCGAATGGCAAAAACCCAAAAACCTCGAGCGCTTCCGTGTCTGGACGAGGTGCTGCGCTACAGCCTGCTCGTAGATAACGATTGCGAAGCGGTCTTAGCAGGAAAACAAGGAGAAATCTTGAAAAAATCCCTCTGGGTGGAGCAGACGGGAGTCGAACCCCTGGACATCTCGAAGATCAAGTGGTAAACCTGGTTACAACACCACCTCGACCTCGAAACGAAGTGACGTGTGAGGAGCAATGCCAGCTTCCGGGGATCCGTCGCGGCCAAAGGCCATGGCCGAGGTGCACCACACCGTCAAGGTTTGGGCGGTTGGCATGCTTGACAGAGCCTTTTCCAGCGCCGGGACGAGCTGGTCTTGGGTGCCGACCTTCCATTCCATTTGGGTCTCGCGCTCCATGGACGCATCGAGGGTGGCGGTTCGGATGCGAAGAAGGACCGTTTCATCGACCTCTCGCGGCTTGCTGTGCTCGGAGTGCACTTGCGCCCACACACCTGTACCCAATTCAATAGGCTGCCCCTGCCCTTCCATCGATTGAACGACATTCTTCAGCCAAAAGGCTTCATTCAACACGCCGCGCTGCACCCCTCCCCACCACGCAGTATCTCGGACCGAACGCGTTTGGCGAACGTGGAGTCGAACGGGTGTGAATGGAGGGATTTCTCCCGGCACACCCCGCACCCCAAAGGTCGAGACCGACGGCGACCACACGTCGGCTTCCACATCGTGGCCCAGGGATTTGGCCGCTTCATGAAACGCTCGGGGAACGGCGCCACGCTCCACTTCAAATTCGTCTGACCCAGAGGTCAACAGCGACCCGCCGAGGGTGTACGCTTCCCAAGCCCATTGCACCCGGTCGCCAGGTGACGCCTGCCACCCCTTCAACCCTTCCTGCATCCGTGGGGCTGTGATGTCACGCTGCAGCAAAACGCCGCCGGGCAAGGTGTCGGCCGGCAAACCGGTCTTGGCGATTGCCGAATCGATGGCGGCGCATTCTTCTTCAAAGCGTGCCTCATTGAACTCCACCATGGCTTGGCGCACCTTCTTGTCCTGGTCGGCAGCCGTGGGCAGCGTCAGGGTTTGGGGCTGCGGCTCGACACAGCTGGCCACAAGCATGGCGCCCACAACAGTCACTGACACGCGCTGCAGGCCCATTCAGTCGTCGTATTGCAGGTCTTCCGACCACGTCGGAATCAACGCCACCATGCGGTCCACCACCGATTGCAGCGATTCTCCCTCGCACGCGCCACCCGCAGCGTTGTGGTGGCCTCCCCCGTTGAAATGGGCCGCTGCCACGTCTCGGACACTGAACGCTCCTCGGGAACGGAGGCTCATCTTGACCCGGTCGACATCCTCTTTGATGAAGGCGGCGAAGTTGATGCCCTCGATGGCCAAAGCGCGGTTGACGAGCCCCTCAGTGTCGCCTTTTTGGGCGTTGTATCGCTGGAGCTCTTCGAGGCTCAAGCTGATGATGGCGCTTCGGTGCTCTGGAAAGACTTGAAGCTTCTGGCTCAAGGCGTAGGCCGTGAGTTGAACCTGTTCCAACCGACAGGCGTCGTAGATCAAACTGTGGATCCGACTGTGGTCCATCCCCGTCGCGAGCAAGGCCGAGGCCATGTCGTGGCTTGAGGGCTGCACAGATGAGAACCGGAAGCTTCCCGTGTCGGTGATGAGGCCGCAGTACAGGCACGAGGCCAAATCGGCGTCCAGCGCCTCTTCCATGCCCCACGCTTGGAGCAGCCGGTAAATCAATTCGCAGGTGCTCCCCGTGCTGGGGTCGGACAGCATGACGTCCGCGAAGGGCTCGGGCTCTTGGTGGTGGTCGATCATGACCACGGTGCTGCCCTCGTTGTTGCAGGCCTGTTGGACGGCTTCAGCCAGTCCACCCGCCCGAGAGGGCGCGTTGTAATCGAGGCAGAACAACATGTCCGCCCCCGCGACCAAGGCGCTGACCGCCTCCGGCTCGGCATCGTGAAAGCGCACCGTGTCTTGGCCCGGCATCCAATGCAGGAATTTGGCATAGGCGTCCGGCATGACCACCGCGGAAGACACGCCCATCGCAGAGAGCATGTGCTTGAGTGCCAATGAAGACCCAATGGCGTCCCCGTCGGGGGAACGATGGGAGGTCACCACCACCGATTTGGCAGACTTCACCTGCGCCTTCAACGCCGCCACCTCTTCGCGAGCAAACACATCTTCCATGCCTGAAAGATACATTTGCACCATGCCCGCAAACCCGACCCCAACCATGAAAGCATCCACAACGCCATGGCACCGTCGTGTGAAAAGGTTGGGGTTGGCTGTGGGTGCCTGGATCGTTCTGATGACGCTGGCAGGCTTTGTGGACCTCCACGACTTTCACTTCTCGCGCACCGACATGCGTTGGAATCCCCAAACGCAAACCGTCCAAACCACCCTCCGCGTGTTCACGGACGACCTCGAGTTGGCCCTGCGAAACCACCATGACTTGGGTGAGGAAGTGAAGATTTGGCTGGGGGACGACGAGGAATGGCCGTCTGCAGATGAGGCCATCGCGGCATGGCTCGACCCAAACCTGACCCTCCAACTCGGCGACTCCACACTCGTCTGGACGTGGGTGGGCAAAGAAATCGAGCTCGACGTCAGCTACCTCTACCTCGAATCTCCTCCCGTCTCAGGCCGGGGTGCGACTTGGCGCGTGACCAACCGGCTGTTCTTCCACGAATTCGCCGACCAAGTCAACGAAGTCTACCTCCAAGGCATCGACACGACAGGACGTGCCGCAGAAAAGCGCGAAATGTTGAACTGGGAGCTGCCCACGCTGGTTTGGGAGAGTGTAAACCCTGAAACAGACGCGACCGATGATTGAGCTGAAGACCAAAGCGGACCGCGTCCAGTGGGTCATGGACGAACTGGAGTCCCTTTACCCCGAGACGCCCGTGCCGCTGGACCACACCGATGCGTACACCTT
>JBMZAL010000168.1:0-3394 GCA_049611325.1 Flavobacteriales bacterium | reverse complement strand
GCTCCGAGCACGGCCAAAGCAACAACGACGAAGTGAACATCATCGAGCCCGGGCGCAACTACGGTTGGCCCAACGTGGAGGGGGTGTGCAACACGTCGAGCGAAAACAGCTTCTGCGCGGCCAACAACGTCCGCGAACCCATCGACACGTTCTCGCCTTGCGCCGCAGTCAATGGCCTGACGTGGTACAACCACCCCGCCATCCCCGAGTGGCAAAATTGCTTGCTGCTGTCCGTGATGGGCGGGTTTGCCCTGAATGACAAACGCCTCAGCGTGCTGTCGATGTCTGAGGACGGCATGTCTGTGACCGGCGAGACGCAGTGGTTCGCCAGCTACGGCCAACGCATCCGAGATGTGGCGGTGAACCCGTATACGGGCGCGGTGTATTTGGCCTTCAACGGGCCCTCGTATCCAGGGTCGGGACCCAACATCATCAAGGAATTCCGGAACATGGACTACGTGCCTGTGACGAGTGTGGCCGGGTGCCGCTATCCCGGCGCGTTGAACTACAACGCGAACGCCACTGAGGACGACAACTCGTGTCAATTCGCGGGGTGCACAGACCCCACCGCATTGAACTACGTGCCTTGGGCGAACGTGACGACCACGTGCATGTACACGGCCCCTTGTCCTGAAGACGTCAATGGCGACGGTGCGACCACCGTGTCGGACATGCTGCTGGTGTTGGGTGCATTTGGCGACGTGTGCAACTGATGGAATGAACAACAAGACTTTGCTTAGAACAACCAATCCTGAACGAATGAAAAATCCAGTCAAACTCCTTGCAGCCTTCAGCGCCTTGGCGCTGATGTTGGGACTGCCCTCCGAGACGTCTGCGCAATGCGAAGCCGGTCAAACGGAGGTTGTGGTGGAAATCCTGACCGACAACTACCCTGGCGAGATCACATGGACCCTTTCGGATGCCAACGGCGAACTTCTGTCTGGCGGCCCCTACGGATCGACAGGGACGATGTACTCGGATACGGTGTGCATCGATGGCGCAGACGCGTACCCATGTCTGCAGTTCGTGATCAATGACAGCTACGGCGACGGCATCTGCTGCGGATATGGCCAAGGCGCCTACACGCTGTACCTCGACGGTGAGGCTGTGGCCACGGGCGGCGATTATGGACAGCAAGACCTTGTGCAATTTGATTGTGCACCAGGCGCGACGTGCAACGATGCGGTGACCCTCACGGAGGCGGACTACGGAACCGTCACGCAGGTGGGGGACAATTTTTGGTATTCATTCACGCCACCTGCCAACGCCATGTACCAGTTCAGCAGCTGCGGTGCGGCATGCAACACGACGTTGTACATCTACGAGTACTGCAACATGGGCAACTTCGACGACACGAACGAGGGGTCCATTTACTACGACGACAACCAGGGCGGTTGCGGCGAGGAAGCTGCGCTGACCATCTTGTTGGAAGGGGGCGTGCAGTACTGGATTCGCTGGGCGTCAATCGACGGCAGCTGCGGCGGGTTTGATTGGGCGTTTGACTACGCGGGACAGCCCACGGGGTGTACGGATTCGACCGCGTGCAACTACAGCCCTTCTGCCGAGGTGGACGACGGTTCGTGCGTGTACGAGGGCGACCCCACGTGCACCGGTCCAGACCTGATTGTGTTGGCGGACGTCGTGTCCAGCAGCCTATACAGCACGACCATGAACGTCAGCCAAACCGACTGTTACATTGAGGAGGGGTGCTTGAATGGGTTTGGCACCCGAGAGCTCATCCGTTTCACGACCCACATCAAGAACATTGGGGAGCTCGATTATTACATCGGAACGACGTCACAAGCCTCGGAGACCGGCCAGTTTGAGTGGGGGCAATGTCACAACCATTGGCACTACCAAGGGTATGCCAAGTACGACCTCTTCACCATGGACGGCGCCTTGATCCCCATCGGTTTCAAGAACGGATTCTGTGTGATGGACTTGGAATGCAGCGACGGCGGTTCCTACACCTACGGGTGCTCCAACATGGGCATTGCCTCCGGATGCGGTGACATCTACTCCAGTGGCCTCAGCTGCCAATGGATTGATGTGACGGATGTGGAAGACGGCCAGTACCGCTTGGTGGTGCGTGTGAACTGGGATTACGATCCCGACGCCTTGGGCCGCTACGAAACCAACACGGAGAACAACTGGGCGGTGGTGTGCATTGAACTCGACCGTTCAAGCGGCGACCTCGAAACCATCATCCTCACGGACTGCCCGACGTTCACGGATTGTGCGGGTGACCCCTACGGCACCGCGTTGCTTGACTGCAACGGCGAGTGTGGCGGGGTGGCCATCATGGGTGACTTGAACGACGACTTGACGCAGGATTTGTCCGACGCTCAGATGTACGTGGAGGGGGTGCTTGGCAACGACTTGACGCCGGCCAACTGCAACGACATCAACGCCGACGGCGCCTTGACGGTAGCTGATGCGGCCTTCATGGCGGATTGCCAATGGTGGAACGAGGCCCACACGGACCCCGACTCGACCGGCGTGCACAGCCACTGCGAATTCCCGGTGAACGACATCGTCAACCCGTTTGACACCACGCACTTCACCATTGCGGAGGTCAACTGGGATGCGCAATACCTCGACGTCCATGTGAAGAACCCCGATGCGCGAATCTTTGGGTACCAGTTGGAGTTGGACGGCTTGCAAATCAGCCAAACCGAAAGCTTGGTCGACGGCGCCTACACCGGCGCGCCTTCCCACGCTCCAGGTGGGTCGCAGGTGTTGACTGTGAGCTACGACGGAAGCACCATCCCCAAGAACACGGTGTACGTGCCGCTCGTGCGCATCTACTGGATTGGAAGCGCCAACGGCATGGTCTGCCTCTCGGGCTACACCGAGGTGGTGAACGACTTTCTGCAGAAGACCTTGATCGACCTTGACAACCCCTGTCAGGAGCAAAGCGACCAGGACTGCGTGGGTGACATGGACGGCGACGGCGTGGTGGCCGTGTCGGACGTGTTGAGCGTGTTGAGCGAGTTTGGGTGCAACACGAAGTGCACCATGGACATCAACGGCGACGGTTCGACCAACGTGACCGACGTCTTGCTCGTCCTCTCGGCATTTGGCACGGCCTGCAACTGATTCGGCCTTTGACATTGGCGAATCAAACTCAAAAAGCAATGATTGATTTTCGGAAGATGAAAGTGTTCTTGTTGTCCATTTTGGCTTGTTTGTTGAGTTCAAGCGTGGTCTCTCAAGTCTCTTTCATTGACAATTCACACTGCGACACGAACGGCAAAAGAGAGTACAACATCATGAAGGTGCTCGTGAACTTCCAAAACAGTGTGATGGTCAATCGCATCGAAGCTGAGGGAGGGCGAATCCAAGAGGTCGTGGACATCAGTCAAATTCCGGGTCATTGCAACCTCCATTTGAT
>JBMZAL010000167.1:0-3410 GCA_049611325.1 Flavobacteriales bacterium | reverse complement strand
CGTCAAAGACGGCCGCGGGGTCGTAGTTCATGGCGATGTCGTAGATGCAACCACTGCATCCCTCGAAGACACATGAATCGTCTTCCTCGGTGGCATTGGGATCAAAGTTGCAGGCGCAGTTCGACGTGCATCCTTCCACTTCAAATTCGTCGCACACCCCGTCACCGTCGGCATCGAACAGGCAGTTGCCTTCGCAGTCGTAACCCACCTCGGGGTACTCGCAGCTGCCGTTTTCAATGGTGGCCGTGTCGTCATAGTTGCACGCACTCGCGTCGGTACACCCGGCACACGAGAGGTACTCACAGCTGCCGTCATTCAATTCGGCGGTGGGGTCAAAGTTGCATGCATTTTCATCCGTACATCCAAGGACAATGCAAGACGTGAAGTCACAAGACCCGTCGTCGATGGTGGCTTCGGGATCGTAGTTGCATGCCGCAGGAGAGGTACATCCCACACAATCGTACGTGCATGAGCCGTCATCGTTGGTGGCACCTTCCACGTAGTTGCAAGCATCTTCATCCGTGCATCCAAACACCTCAAACTCGTCACACACGCCGTCGTTGTCGTCGTCGTTCAAGCACTCCCCGTCACAATCGTAGGGGAATTGGGCATATTCACAACTTCCGTCTTCGAACAACGCATCTGGGTCGTAGTTGCAGGCGCTGGCATCCGTACAGCCGAACGGCAAGCACGAGATGAATTCACAGCTACCATCGTTGAAGGTCGCTTCAGGGTTGTAGTTGCATGCCACAGAAACGGTACAACCTCCGCACTCGTCTGCGATGCAAATGCCATCGCAGTCGTAGCCTTCTTCGGCAAACACACACTCGCCAGGGTAGAAGGCCGTGGGGTCAAAGTTGCACGCCGTTGGGCTCAAACAGCCCGCGCAAGACTCAAACTCACATGAACCGTCATCGGCGTTGGCCGCATCGTCGTAGTTGCATGCCGTCACGTCTGTACAGCCTTCCACAGCCGCCTCACAAGAACCGTCGTCGTCTGTGGCCTCGGAATCGTAGTTGACTGCAGAAGGATCGGTGCATCCCTCAACCTCATCCGCATCACACACGCCATCACCATCTGCATCGTTCAAGCAGTTGCCTTCGCAGTCGTACCCCATCTCTGGGAATTCACACGGACCGGGGTAAATGGCGTCGCCGTTGTAGTTGCACGCTGCGCTGGACAAACAGCCCGCACACGAGTCGAACTCACATGAGCCATCGTCGGTGTTGGCGGCCATGTTGTAGTTGCACGCCACGTAGTTGGTGCATCCAGGGATCGCCTCAATGCAAGACCCGTCGTCGTCGGTGGCATCGTCTTCGTAGTTAAGGGCATCCTCGTCGGTGCAACCTTCAACTTCATCGTTGTCACACACCTCGTCTTCGTCGCTGTCCAAACAGTTGCCGTCACAGTCGAACCCAGCCGCAGGGAAGGTGCAAGAACCGGGGTAGAGGGCGTCTTCATCGAAGTTGCACGCGCTTTCGTTTTGACAGCCAATGCAGGTCACAAAGTCGCAACTGCCATCGTTGTTGTTGGCAGAAGCATCGTAGTTGCATGCCCCGGCAATGGTGCATCCATTGAAGTAGCATGTGCCGGATTGCGTGGCATCCGCGTCGTAGTTGTCGGCGGTTTCGTCCAAACATCCCACACAGCTCGTGTAGTCGTAGCACGCGCCAGCGATGAGCGCCTCTGGATCGTAGTCACACGCGTTGGGGTTGGTGCACCCAATGCACGTCACATACTCACATGAGCCATCTGCCGTGTTGGCTTCTGGGTCAAAGTTGCAAGCGCCTGGGTTGGTGCATCCAAGGACCAAACAGCTCGTGAAGTCACAATCGCCCTCTTCTTGGAAGTTGCAGGCGAAGGGGTTGTTGCACGTGTCGTCTTGGATGTAGCTGAAGCAAGACTCAAAATCGCAGCTTCCTGGGAGGAAGAAGTCCGCTTCCGGATCGAAGTTGCAGGCAAAGGGCAACGTGCATCCGCCTTGGTCGGCGAAATCACATGTTCCGTTGTCTTCCGTCGCCATGGGGTTGTAGTTGGACGCATCTTCATTGGTGCAGCCAAACACTTCCTCCTCATCACACGCGCCGTCGCCATCGTTGTCGTTGACGCAGTTGCCCTCACAATCCACAAATGCAGAGGCAGGGTAGAGGCAATCGGTGTTGTTGGCAACGGTGGCGTCCGCGTCGTAGTTGCACGCGGTCACATCGGTGCATCCTTGACAGCTCGTGAAGTCACACGCTGCGATGTCGAGCACGTCTGCGTTCGGGTCGTAGTTGCAGGCTCCCACAATGACACAGCCAGACACCAAGCACGAACCGTCGTCGTCGGTGGCGTTCGGGTTGTAGCCGGGGTTGGTCGGGTCGGTGCACCCTGCAATCTCATCCTCGTCACAGATGCCATCTCCATCCACGTCGTTCAAGCATACGCCATCACAGTCCAAACCGGTGTCAGGGAATTCACAGCTGTTGTTTTCCAAGGTCGCGTCTTCGTCATAGTTGCAAGCCGCTTCGTCGGTACAGCCCGCGCAACTCACAAATTCACATTCGTCGAAAATGAGGTATTCCGCTGCGGGGTCGTAGTTGCAAGCGAACGACAAGGCACATCCTCCCACCAAGCAGCTTCCGTCGTCTTCGGTCGCAAAGGGGTTGTAGCCAGGGTTGGTTGCATCTGTACATCCACCCACCTCGTCTTCGTCGCACACGCCATCGCCGTCGGCATCGCTCAAGCACACGCCGTCACAATCCAAGCCGTCTTCTGCAAAGTCACAGCTGCCGTCGTCTTGCGTGGCATTCGCATCGTAGTTGCAGGCTTCCTCATCGGTACATCCAGCACAGCTTGTGAAGTCACAGAATCCGAGGATTTGGTAATCCGCGTCAGGCGTGTAGTTGCATGCACTTGGGATCAAACACCCGCCGACCAAACAGCTTCCATCCTCCAACGTCGCATTGGGATTGTAGCCGGGGTTGGTGGGGTCCGTACATCCAGACACTTCGAAAATGTCACAGATTCCGTTCTCGTTGATGTCCTCCAAACATTCGCCGTCACAGTCATACCCGGTCTCGGGGAAAGTACATGAGCCGTCGTTTTGGGTTGCCTCTGGATCATAGTTGCAGGCCTCCTCGACTGTACATCCAAAGACCTCAAACAAGTCACAGATGCCGTCTCCATCGGAGTCCACCAAACAGTCACCGCCACAAACGCCAATGGCATCGAGCTGGTTTCCGTCGCAATCACAATCGCCTTCAGGCACGGTGTCTCCCACTTCGACACTGACAACTTCGGAGACGCTGTTTCCAGCGTCATCGGTGGCCGTGTAAATCAAGTTCAAGGTGTATGCCCCTTCCACATCCCCAGGGACCTCTTCAAAGGTCAAGGTCACAGTCACCTCACCGCAGTTGTCCGACGCCGTG
>JBMZAL010000166.1:0-3416 GCA_049611325.1 Flavobacteriales bacterium | reverse complement strand
ACACCCGGTAGGTGGTTTGGCCAGCCAGTTCTCCATCGGTGTGAGTGGTCACCGTTTCCAACCCAAGCCAGTAACCGACGGGAGCCGTGGTCAAGAAGTTGGCCGGCGCAGCTGTCGTGGCTGCCGAGAGAGCCATGGCCACCAGGCCAAGCATCCATGACGTCATGGTCAAGCGCAATTGTTTCATGATTCAAAAATCCTGCGCCCGAGGACTGGCTTTCAGTCCCTCACGCAAAAAGACCCACACGATTCATTGAATAAATCGCGTGGGTCTCTCAGGGATCTGTGCCCTTGTTCAGGGCTTCCCAATCATCGGCCTCCCGTCAGGACGACCCGGCGCGTGGCCGCACCCCAAGAGCCCTCGACAGACACGAAGTACACCCCACCAGAGAGGGTGCTGACGTCCACAGTGGCGTCACCTTGGATTTGGTCGGTGCGGATGATTTGGCCTGCGGCGTTCTGGATGACCAAAGACGCAACACCTTGGGCCTCCCCGCGGAACTGCAAGTGCATCACATCCTGCACAGGCGTGGGGAACAAGGCGATGCCCCATTGGGTGAACTCGTCCACGCGGTCCACTTCACCCACGCAATCGCAATCGGCCGTGATCACGTCGTTGATGGTCGTGTCGTCGCCGTCGTCACATGCGTCTCCAGGGAACTCACAGCTGTCGTCCGGCTCCGTGGCGTCCTCGTTCCAGTTGCACGCTTCAAGTTGCATGCATCCCACGATTTCGAGCTCGTCGCACACGCCATCGCCGTCGGCGTCGTTCAAGCACTCCCCGTCGCAATTGTAGTACTCCTCAGCGTATTCGCACGAACCGTCGTCAAAGGCGGCTTCCGCGTCGTAGTTGCACGCCAATTCATCGACACATCCAAACGCCTCCAACTCATCACAGATGTCGTTGTCGTTGATGTCGTTCATGCAGTCGCCATTGCAGTCGAGGAACTCCTCTGGGTACGTGCACATGCCGCTGTCGTCGGTGGCCGTGGGATCGTAGTTGCACGCCATTTCATCGAGGCATCCCACAATTTCCAACTCGTCACACACGCCATCGCCGTCGGTGTCCATCAGGCATGTGCCCGTGCAGTCGTAGTACTGCTCGGCGTAGACGCACGAACCGTCATTGTCCGTGGCGGCCTCGTCGTAGTTGCACGCTCCCGCGTCGTCGCAACCGGGGATCTCGTCCACGTCGCACACGCCGTCCATGTCCACGTCCGCTTCACAGCTTCCGCCGCACACGCCCAAGGCATCGAGCATGTTGCCGTCGCAGTCGCAGAATCCTTCCTCTGGACCCGAACAACCGCATTCGTAGATCGCGCCGGGCCCGGCACAGACGCCGCACTCGTCGTATTCACCCACACAGGGATCCAAGTCGAAGCACGAAGACCCTGAATCGAATTCGACGAAGTTGATGATGGGGTTGCTTGTTTGTCCACCGGGGTAGACCGTCACGTTGAACTGGCCGTAGACATCACCTTCGGTGGTGATTTGCATCACCAACACGCGCAAATCGTCTCCTGCAAACGCGGGGTGCGTGTCCACGTCGTCAAGTCCCGGGAAGGTCAACTGCATGGTCCCGTTGCCCATGCCCACGTTGGCTCCACCTCCTGGTTGGAATTCCGGGCGAGGGTCGCCACCCGACCAAATGCTGAAGGGGAAGGGTCCGCCATCCGAATTCTCCGAGCCAATGGTCATGAAGCTGTCAAACGCCAAATTGGGGTCCATCGCCAACATCGACGTGTCCAATCCAGAAGGATTCCAAGACGCCAAATCGGGGTGATTGTACCAAGTGCCCGAAGTCGAGTTGATTTCGAGGGGCGCCAAACCACCTCCTGTCACGGCAAAGAGGTAGTCCGAAGGGTTGTCAAGGACCGCATACAAACGGTAGGTGGTCATCCCCATCAGTTCACCTTCGGTGTGTTCTGCCACGGTTTCGATGTCAATCCAGTATCCGTCCGGGTCGGTGCAGGCGTCGCACAACCCGTCGCCATCTTCATCCGCAGCGCAGCTGCCGCCGCAGACCCCAATGGCATCGCTGTACAAACACGAGCCGTCATCACAGCTTGCGCCTTCGTCGTAGTTGCACGCCGTATCATCTGTGCAGCCGAGGTAGCCAGAGCCCCCGCAAACGCCGCACTCGTCGAAGGTCAAGCACCCTCCGCTGTCGCATGTGGCATTGGGATCGAAGTTGCACGCCGTGTTGTCAATGCACCCAATCACGCCATTGCCGCCGCAATCGCCGCATGCATCGAGGTACAGGCAGCCGCCGTCGTCGCAGGAAGCGTCTGGATCGTAGTTGCAGGACGTTTCATCCATGCAACCCGACGTGCTCGTCCCCCCGCAGTTGCCGCATTCGTCGTAAGAACCAAAACAATCGTCAGTCTCGTCGCAAATGCCGTCGCCGTCTTCGTCGTTCAAACACACGCCGTCGCAATCGTAGCCTTCGCCGAACAAATCTTCGGCATACTCACAAATGTCGAGAAGGGGGTTGGTTTGCTGGTCCTCTGGAACATAGTTGCACGCCAGCGGATCGGGGCACTCCCCGGCACAGGGACCGTCAAAGGTGAATTCCAAGTCGTAGGTCACCGTGTTCCCTGTAGCCCAAGCGTTTTGAACTTCCACAATCCAGTCCCCTGAGCCGCTCAACGCGCCTGCAGAGACGTCAATCGTGGCGGTGTAGTTGCCATTTGCTGTCGAGCTCCAAGTGGTTGGCCAAAGGCCGCCCGTTCCTGTCCCCAGGTCCGTACATCCACCCACAGGATCCACATTCCAGCCTCCCCAAACCACGCAGCTGCCATCTGGCGCGTAGATGTACACCATCATGTCTGCTGGATAACTGCCACCTCCCCCCGTGTAGGTGAGGTTGACGGTGACACTGGAGAGGTCTCCTGCCAAAAAGATGCTCGCTGTTTCAGATTGAGAGGCCGCAAGTGTGGTGTTGATGGAGAGGGTCTCCGTGCACTGCGCAAGGGCACGATTGGAAGTGGTTGCCACAAGCACCAAGGCCAGGGCTGTCAAGAGTCGTAATGTTTTCATTGATCGTGGTTTTGCGGCCAACTTAACAAAAAACCCCATGCAAGCCTTTGACCTGCATGGGGTTAGAAATTGAAGGGTTTTCAACAATCAGCGGCCGCCGAGCATGACTTGCCGGACCACCTGTCCAGCCTCCCCGCGCACTTGGAGGAGGTAGGCTCCTGCTGGCAAGTGAGCCACATCCCATGCAACCTGACCTGTTGCAGTCTGCTGCGTGGCCACGGTGCGCTGTCCAGAAACGGACACCAGTGTCAAGTCGTAAGACGCGCCAGAAGGAAGAACCACGTTCAGCACCTCCGAGGCGGGGTTGGGGAACAACGCCACGCCCGCCATGAGCAAGGCTTCCACCCCATCGACGACTTCACCCACGCAGTCGCAGT
>JBMZAL010000165.1:0-3423 GCA_049611325.1 Flavobacteriales bacterium | reverse complement strand
GCACCGTCATGACATCGAGTGGCACCGCAAGTACATCCTTGCGCTGGGGTGCATGGTCCTGTTTCTAGTCGGCAGCTCCCTCGGCGCGCTGGTCGGACGCGGCGGCTTGGGCGTTCCAACCCTGTTGGCCCTTTGCTTGTTTTTGCTCTATTACTCCCTGTCCATGCTCGGCGAACAGTTGGTCAAAGTGGGAAGCCTCTCCCCCTTGTCCGGCATGTGGTTGAGCACCATGACCCTGCTTCCTTTGGCGGCATTTCTGATGTGGAGCACAACGAAGGAACGTCGGTGGATTCCAAGATGGGGTTCGTCCTAATTTCGCGGCCGAGATGAGTGCTCCCCTTCGCATCCTTCAGATTTGTCACAAGCCGCCCCGTCCCGCCGTGGATGGAGGCTGCATCGCCATGGACAGCCTGACCACCGGGTTGCTTGAGGAGGGGCACCGCGTGAAGGTGCTGACGCTTCACACGCACAAGCACCCGTTTCTCCAAGACCAAATCGATCACACCTACCTCGAAGCCACCGCCATCGAGGCCATTTTTGCAGACACGGAACTCAATCTCCGGGACGCCTTGAGCCACGTGATCACGGGAGAGAGCTACCATTTGAGCCGGTTTCACGTGCCTGAAATGGACCGTGCCATCGAGGAGGCGCTGCGGGTGAACATGTACGACGTCATCCTTTTGGAGTCCTTGTTCACCACATCGTACATCCCTGCCATTCGAAGGCTGAGCGACGCCGAGATTGTGTTGCGGGCGCACAACGTCGAACACAAATTGTGGGAAGACGTATCCCAAGGCATGGGGCCTGGCCCCAAGAAATGGCTGCTCAACCTGTTTCAGTCCAAGCTCGCCACAGAAGAAAGCAGACTTCTGCATTCGGTCGATGCCGTGGCGGCCATCACAGCGCACGACGCGCAGTGGTTTCGAGACCATCTTCCCTCCTCGACAAACGCGTCACGGGTGATTGCCCTGCCTTTTGGGCTCGACGTGGAGAACCGTCCGCACTCTGAGATGAACACGGCGCCCAACGCGGTGCTGCACCTCGGGGCCATGGACTGGACGCCCAACGTGCAAGGCGTGCAGTGGCTGAAAGACGAGGTTTGGCCGCTGGTTCACCAAGCCTCGCCGGAACTCCGGCTGTTGCTTGCAGGCCGACACATGCCAGAAGATTGGACCTCCGACGAGTCCCTTGGCATCGACGTCCTGGGCGAGGTGGAAGATGCCCGAGCCACGTACAACTCCCCGTGCATCGTCGTGGTCCCCCTTCACGCGGGTTCAGGCATGCGCATCAAATTGGCGGAGGCCCTCGCCGCAGGTCGCCCTGTGGTCACCACCACCAAAGGCATGGAGGGCATGGATTTGACGCCTGGCAAACATGTCTGGGTGGCGGACGACGCGCCGGCCATGAGCGGGGCCTTGGTGCGTTTGATTGAATCGCCGGAAACCGCCATCGAACTTGGGAAAGCCGGACGACAATGGGCCTTGGACCATCTCGGTCACCGCGCACGTGCCCGGATTTTGACCGATCACCTTCAATCTTGGGTGGACGCATGAAGATCTTGGTCATGTCCTCGCGCATCCCCTTCCCCCTCGAAAAGGGAGACAAACTGCGCCTGTTTCACCAATTGAAGCACCTCAGCGAGGAACACGAGGTGATTTTGTGTTGCTTGAGCTCCAAAGACGCCACCCCCGCGCAACGAGAGGCGCTTTCTCCTTGGGTCCATGAACTGCATGTGTACCGTCTTTCTTGGATGCGACGGCTCTGGCGCATGGCCTGGGCGTGGGCCTCGGACAAGCCCTTTCAGGTGGTTTGGTTCACGGAACCTCGCATCCAACGTCAAATCCGCGACCTCGCGGCCCGATGCGCGCCCGACGTCATTTACGGACAATTGGTGCGCTGCGCCGAATACGTCAAGGACCTCCACGAAGTCCCCAAGGTGTTGGACTACATGGATGCACTCAGTGCGGGCATGCATCGTCGCGCCAACAACGAAACGCGCTTGGTCATGAAGCCCTACCAATGGCTGCTCCGCACCGAAGGCACGCGTCTCGCCCGTTACGAATCCCGGGTGTTCGACTACTTCGACGGGGCCACCATCATTTCACGCAACGACCGTCTGCTCATTCCGCACGGCGACCGCGACCGGATTGAGCTCGTGCCCAACGGCGTGGATTTGAGCGCCTTTTCACCGGCTGAATCCACCCCCGAAGGCGATCCCGTGCTCTTGTTTACAGGAAACATGTCGTACGCCCCAAATGTGGATGCCGCCCACCACTTGGTGGAACACATTCTTCCTCTCGTGAAGCACCCCGGCGTCCGTGTGGTGTTGGCGGGCGCCCAGCCCACAACCAGCGTGCAAGCCCTGGCCTCCCAACGGGTGACCGTCACGGGTTGGGTGGATGACATCGCCGCCGAGTACCGCGCAGCCACCCTGTTTGTGGCGCCGTTGCGCATTGGCACTGGACTCCAAAACAAGGTGCTGGAAGCCATGGCCACCGAGGTCCCATGCCTCCTTTCCCCCCATGCCTTTGCGCCACTGAATTTGCCGAGCACAGGACACGCTGTGGTCTGTCAAGATGCGGCCGCCTTCGCCAAAGCCGTGGATGACCTCCTTGGCGCCAGCGCGGAGGCCCGTGACATGGCCCGCCGCGCCAAACACAGCATCGAAGGGCAATTCTCGTGGCGCACCCACAACCAAACGCTGTCCGAACTCCTGATTCGCATCGCAGGGCACGCATCTGTCTGAGAATTGCGAACTTTGCCCCAACCTCCTCGTCATGAAGAACCCACCTGATTCCGTGGCCCACCTTGATTTTGTGGCCGGCATTCCCACGTTGGACCTCAGCCATTTCACCCATGGCACCCCCGAGCAGCGAACGGCTTTCGTTCAAGACTTGGGTGCCGCCTACCGCTCGGTCGGTTTCGCGGCCATCTCAGGCCACGGCGTGGACCCGCGTGTCATTGAAGGCATGTACGCCGAGGCGGAAGCGTTCTTCGCGTTGCCCACGGAGACCAAACTCCAACACGAGCATCCTGAACACAACCGCCAGCGCGGGTATGTGAGTTTTGGGACAGAGCACGCCAAAGACTCCAATGCAGCCGATTTGAAGGAGTTTTGGCAAGTCGGACAAACCCACATTCCTGAGGGGGCCGACATGGACAACTACCCTCCCAACGCGGATGTCGCAGAGCGTCCTGCCTTGGCTCCTCAAGCGGATGCCCTGTACAAGAGCCTCGAAGACGTCGGACGCCAAATGCTTCGCGCCATTGCCCTCCACCTCGAACTGGACGAGGCGTACTTCGAGCAATATGTCCCTGGTGGCAACAGCATTTTGCGCCTGATTCACTACCCGCCCATCACGTCGGAACCTGATTCGAGCGTTCGCGCCGGCCAGCATGAAGACATCAACCTCATCACGCTGC
>JBMZAL010000164.1:0-3457 GCA_049611325.1 Flavobacteriales bacterium | reverse complement strand
TTCCTGTCCCACCCCCACGGCCAAATCGAGCACATTGATGTCCTCCAACGCCACGCCCTCCACAGCCGTTTCCAAGGCAAAGCAGTAGCCCGAGGGCAAGCAGAAAAAGAAGGCTTGTTCGATGGAACCGCCTTGCAAAACCTGACTCAAATCCAATTCGACATCGACGTCCAACATGCTCAGAACGAGCTCGAGTTCCAAGGGGTCCACACCGGCAGCGGAACCCCATTCGGCGTTCAATGCAATCACCACGTTCTCGCATTCACCAACCGATTGGCTGTCATTAGGGACGTCCCAGCAGACTTCAACAAACTCATCCTCGCACATCACGCTGACACACATCACAAACAAAAAGTCATTGGTGCCCCAAAACGCGACCTGCGTGGCGCCGTTGGGACCGTCTTCCCCGACGACTTGGCCATTGCCTTGCCATTCGAGGTCGTCCCCAGACAAGGGGCCTCCCGCAGGATTCGACACATCATAAACAAGGAAATTCCACACCCCCGGTACGTCACTGGGCCAAGCTTCAATGATGGGTTCACAACCTCCCGTCGAGCCGCACTCGCCTCCTGTGTACTGCGTCACGCCACCGTAGTTGATGGCATGGCAAGCGTTGCTGTACGTCACACCGTCGCAACCGCAGACGGGATTCCAGTCCGTCGTGCAGATGGCGTTGGGATCGATGAGCGACTCGTCGATGCAACCATCATCGCCACACTCCCCTTCCTCAAACGAGGTCACCCCACCGTAGAACGTGGCGTAACACGCGTTGCTGTAGGTCACGCCATCGCAACCACACACGGGGTCCCACTCCTCGGTGCACGCCATGCTGGAATCGATCAGCGACTCGTCAATGCATCCGCCCACTTGCCCTTCCAGTTCTTCGCACGCCCAAACACCCATGGGGCAGTCAGGCGTTTCGAAAAACGCGCACACCTCTTGGGCGCCGTCCAACATGTCGGGCGTCAACTCCAAAACAGGCCCGCCAAAATTCAGCCAGTTCCCGTCGATGACCCAATTGATCAGGGCATCGTCTGGAAAGTCAGACGCCTCAAACACATAAGAACCCAGCGCCGTCATTTCGCCGTCGATGTCCAAGTCGCAATCCACTTCAAAGTCAGAGGGGGTCATGCAATCCGTGGCCGTGCATCCATCCGGGGTCACCAAAGTCACGCACACTTCCCACCACGGCGCACCGAGCATGTCGTACCACTCCCATTCGCTCTCAGGTCCCTCCGCCAGAATGGAGCCATTGACCGACCAAGTGAAATAGGCGACCTCAGAGTCTGTTCCTGCCTCAAACAGGTAGGCCCCATTGGGCCCCACCCCCAATTCCGCGTCCAACTCCACTTCACAGTCAGCGAAGTTGTTTTCGACGCAAAACGTGAATCCCACAAGGTCGTTTTGCTCGTATATGGGTTCGGGCTCAGAGACCGACCACATCAAGTCGTCCGTCACCACATCCACGCTGGGCCACCAATCCGCGGCTGTTTCCAACCCGACAAAGTAGCACCCCGCGTTGAGGCACACCTGTGTCTCAGTCGTCAAGGTCCCGCCCGCCGGAACATCCACCACGCCATCCGCGGAGATCACGGCCAACCCATTGAGCGGGGTCACCCAGAAATACACTTCTGCAGGGGTGGAACCGTCTGCGTTCGCAAGGTCAAACGTCATCCAAAGCGGGGCACACACAGGCTGGGCGAGCGCAGAGAAGGTCAAGGCCATCAAGGCCAAAATCGAGGTCAAAAATCGCATGGCGTAAAGGTTTGATTGTCAGACCGATTTCGAAGCGACATGGTTGCTTCGGTCAGTCGACAAATCGGGGGTCGGTCTCCATCACGTGGCCGCACGAATCACAGGTGCGCAACGCTTCGCTGCCGTAGAATTCGCGGAAACGAGGCAAGAAATCCTTCTCGATGTTGGTGAGTTCAAAGTAGGTGTCGTGCAGCTTGTGGTTGCACTTGTCGCAGAACCACATCAGGCCGTCTTTCATGGGCGTGCCCTTGCGCACGCCCGCCGGGTGCAGGTACATGTCGCCCGGGCCGAGCTTCATGTCGACCGCTTGGCCGTCTTCTTGGATGCGGACGGTGATTTGGCCTTCAAGCTGGTAGAACAGCTCCTCCGTCTCGTTGTAGTGGTAGTCCTTCCGCGCATTGGGCCCCGCCACAATCATCACGATGTAATCGCCGCTTTCCACGTAGAGGTTCTTGTTCCCCACGGGCGGCTTGAGCAGGTCGCGGTTCTCTTCGATCCACGCCGTCAAGTTGAAGGGTTTGCGTATCGCCATGGCACCCAAGGTACGCTGAACGATGCCCAAACGAGAAGCCTACCGGCCCAGCCGCTTCCAACCGCCGGCGGGCACACTCACGAGCCACACTCCTGTGGCGATCACCACGGCGCAGCACCCCTGCAACCATCCCATGTCCGCCATGTAATCCGCACCCCCCAGGGTCGCGGCCATCCAAACCATGCCGCCCACAAGGAGGGGCTGGAGGTAGATGTAGATGCTGACCACCGTCGGCTGCACCTTGCCCAGGGCGTAGATGTTCAGCAGGTAAACGAGGAAGGTGGTGAAGAGCACCACAAAGCCCACGCTGAGCCAATCCTGGGTGCTGAAGGTGGACCACTCAATCGCCGCAGCCTGAGACGCGCCCACGGGGAAGGCCATCAGGCCACCAAACAGGAACACCCACGAGATCACCGTCAGCGGGCGGTACTTCGCCATCAAGGGCTTGACGGCCACGAGGTAGACCCCGTAGCTGGCCGCGTTCAGGAGCACCATGAGATCGCCTTGCCAACTGGCGTGCGATTCAAGCCCGGCCCCTCCGCTGTTCAGCAACAAGGTGATGGCGCCCGCGGCCCCAAGCGCAATGCCCGCGACTTTGCGCGACGTGATGGCCGTGCCCAGCACAGCCGCGCTGATCAACAGCACCAGCACCGGGTTGATGGTCATGATGATGCTTGCATGCACAGGGCTCGTGGCAGCAAGGCCGTTGAAGAACAAGAGTTGGTTGATGGTCACCCCTGTCAGTCCGCACAACCACAAACGTGCGAGGTCTGCGCGCGCCACGCGTTCCCACCGAAACGCGTACAGGAGCCAAAACAATGGCGTCGCCCCCGTCACACGCAGCGCAATGAACCCGGAAGGTCCAATTTTCTCAGGCATCAGCCCTTTGGCCACGAGGTAGTTGTAGGCGTAGATGAGCCCCACCCCCCACAGGGCGAGGTGGGCTTTCCACGGAGACGATGCAGGGGTGTCGCCCACGACCGTTACGAGAGCAGGTCGCGTGCCGCGGCCACCTGGGCCTTGGCTGATCCCGCGGTGACGCCAGCGTCCGTGAGGAACACCGGGCGCTTGAGGAACGTGTACTCCTCGAGGATGAGCTTGCGGTAGTCCTGCTCCATGAGGGTCTTGTCGGCCAAGCCCATGCTGCGGAATTTCATCGCGCGGCGGCTG
>JBMZAL010000163.1:0-3465 GCA_049611325.1 Flavobacteriales bacterium | reverse complement strand
CCCCGGACATGGCCTTACTTCTTGAGGAATTTCTTCACGCGAAGCCAAACGATGTAACCGAGGGACACCGCCACGATGCCTCCGATGACCAAGGTCAGGGCAATGGCGCCTGCGCCCATCGAAGGGCCGATGTAAAGGGGAAAGTTCATGGGGTCGAAGGAATGATGCGCGTCCAGTTGGGGAGATGGTGGTGTCCGTCGTGGTGGGAGCGTTGCACGTCTTTGTACAGCACCCCCTCCTCGCTGACGACCCAGAGGACGCCGGAATTTTGTTCTTCCAGGAAGACCGAGCCGTCGGGCAGGAATTCCTGCAAGCCTTCGCTGAATGTCATGATTTCTTGCTCCTGCATGAGGTCTTCCCACAGCGGCGTGAACGTGTCCGAGGCCAAATCGTAACGCTCCACCCGCGAGTACCAGCGCTTCAACTCGACTTGGTCCTTGGACACTGGGTATTTGTGGGCGCCGCCCGTGTATTTGCCGACGTTCTCCTGCGTGGCGTTGTTGAAGATGGCAAGGGTGGCGTCGTCGAGAATGTCCACGTCGTGCTGCGCCGCCAAGGGACCGTCAATGACCCGAATGACCTCGCCCGTGGCAGGTCGGAACTGCAGCACGGCCTGGAGGTTACGGAAGCTCAAAAAGAGATCGCCCACTTCGAAGTGGGGACCGCTGAACAGGGCGGGTTCCACGTCGTTGAGGTGCATGGGGTCTTGAGGGTCTCCGGAGCGCAAAATCAAGTGCTCAAGTCCGTTTTCTCGGAGGATGGCCGCGCACGACTTGGTGTAGAGGATGTGGCCCGTTTCGGGGTCGATTTGGGCGATGCTGTTGTCGAGGAAGTTCACTGTCTTGCCGTCCAACCCGTACCGTCCGCGGTACCCGATGTGGCGTCCGCCGCGCTCCCATTGCTGCACGCATGCCCACACCATGCCCTCGGCATCCACATTGATGGCGTGGTGGAAGCTCAAGCTGTCTTGCCGCCACATGAGGTTGGAGCTGGCGTCAAGCCGGAACAAAGGACTGCGGTTGGTGATGAACGAGATGACCGACGAGTCGGGCAACATCAGGGGGTGATGGACGCGCCAGTGCGGCTTCATCGGAATGTTCCCGGGCACCACCCATCGATGCCTGGTTGTGCCTGTCCGCAGGTTGCGCAAATCGATGTTCCGTCCGCCGTTCTTGTTGCTGTATGCCGTCAATGCCAGCACGTCGTTCTCAAGGCGCTGTACCGGGACAAAGTCGCCAGAGGTGGGAACGAAGGTTTGGGGGAGGGTTTGGGCTTCTTTGACCGACTGCTTGAACAGGTCGGGAAAGCCAGACAGCTGGTCCACCACGGCATTGGCCCAGCCCAAGTTCAAATCGCCCTTGGTGCGGTGCTTCACGGCCCAGCCGTACGCGGACAGAAGCGCGAGCACGACCACGAGCTGGGCGAAGAAAAGGGGCAAACGATTCACGACGCGAAGATGGTGCAGAGGGCGGGTGGAAACAACGTCAACGGGCCGAAGCGACCAAGACGTTCACGTGGGTGCGTTGGGTTCCTGCCTGGACCAGCACGGTGTGCATGCCGGACGCGCAGCGTGAGACGTCGACCTGGTCACCTGTTCCGGAGGACACAACCTGTCCGCGGGCATCCACCAGGGTCCACGTCCACGCGTCAGGGAGGAGCCCGGCGCGGGGTGGGACGAGCGTGGTGACGTCAGATGCGGGGTTGGGGTTGCAGGTCCATTTGGATCCCGTCGCTTGGGGCCCGCCGATCGAGAGCACGTCGTCAAACAAATCGTCGTTGTGCACGCCCAGCCCGAGCGCATCGTTGGACCACGTTCCCAAGGGTCCGATGCTGTCCAGCCGCAACACGCATGCATCCCACGTTCCCCCGGCAAATCCTCGCGTGCTGCCTGCCACCCACAGCGCGCCGTCCTCGGCTTGGGTGACGTGCGCGGGTTCGTCTTCAAAAGCCGTGCCCCAGGCCCCTTGATCCAGGTAGGTGCCGTTGGGACTGTAGTGCGTGAGGAGCATGCTCTGGCCCAGTTCTGTGAAGCCGTCGGTTTGGGTGAGTTTGAGCCAGCCGGCATCCGTCCAGGCCAAATCTCGTCCCGGACGCTCCCCTTCCGAAGGACCGTAAAGGATGCCCACCACCTCGCCTTGTTGCACGCTCACAGACAACATGCTGTGGAGGGTGTTGGATGCGGTGTCGGGCTCAAAACTGTGCAAGACCCGCACGCTGCTCCCATTCGTGGCCACGGCATCCGCCCTGCTGAAGGCGCCCGCGGCCGGATCGGGATTCACAATTTCAAAGGCAGGCGAACCCAAGGGATACAGGCCCCAAATCGCGGTGGACGTCGTGCCGTCGTCAGTGCGAGACCCCACGGCCACCATCAGGCTGCCCAACACCACGGCGTCGGTCACCTCGTCCAGGGCGCCAGGGGCACCGCCCCATGTTTTGAGCTCGCAGGTGTTCAGATTCACTGCCACAGGTTGCGTGCCAGTGGCACCGATCAGCCATGGCGCACCCACCCAGTCGACCTTGGTTGCGGCGCGAAATCCTTGGGGCACTTCAGGAAGCGATTCGCCCAGCCAGACCCCGGTTGAATCGAGCTGGTGCAGGACCGTTTGGTATCCGTCGAGGGGCGTCAGCCTTTGGGTCAAGACGGTCAGCGTGCCAGCAGCATCGCTCCACGCATCGAGGACTTCTTCAAACACAGCGGGGCAGGGCAGGAGCCGGGTCCAATCCACATTCAACTCGGCGTCAAAATGCGCCACGTGGCCGCGGAGGAGGTTCGATTCGGGCAGGACCGTGGAGGACACCAAAAATGCGCCCGTGGCGTGAGGAACCACCGCCTCGGCACGCTGCAGCCCAGGCGCCACCACGGCGCGGAATTCAGCGTTTTGGGCGCGCGCGGGATTCCAAAACATGTTCAGCACGGCCAATGCGGCGAGCCAAGGTCGATTGTCAACCATCGAAAAAGAAAACAACATGCTCATGGGTTCAGTTGCTTGACGATGCGGACGGTGCGCGTTTTGCCATTGGGGTTTGTGGTCCGCAAGATGTAAATGCCTGCTGGAAGGTCCGCCATTTCGATTCGAAACTCTGGGGTTGCTCGGCCACTGAGCACAATGGCACCCTGGCCATTGACAAGGGTCCACGTTCCTTCGGGGGCCTCCATCCCTGTCACCCAAACGTCATCGGTTGTGGGATTGGGATGCGCCAAAAGGGAAGCTTCGTCCGCTGGCGCCGGGAGGAAGGGTCCCACATGCGAGATCCAACCCAGCGCGGCCATGACGGCTTGAGACGCCGTCACTTTGCCGTGCCCCCAGACCCAGTCGCCTTCCGCGGGAAGCGATCCGGTGTCGTTGTCTTCGCGGGCGGTCCATTCCAAGATGGTGCGGATGTCGTTCGGGGTCAATTCAGGGTTGGCCTCCAGCATCAAGGCGACCACCCCCGCCGTGGCAGGGCTGCTCATGCTTGTGCCGG
>JBMZAL010000162.1:0-3480 GCA_049611325.1 Flavobacteriales bacterium | reverse complement strand
TCCGTGCAGACCGTGGCCGACGAGGTGATTGTGGTGGACAGCGACTCGACCGACGGCACCCCGGCACTCGCAGAATCCCTCGGCGCTCGTGTGTTCCAAAGGCCTTTTACAACCTATGCAGACCAAAAGAACTGGGCCGCGAGTCAAACGACGCAACCGTACATCTTGAGCTTGGATGCAGACGAGGCCTTGGGTGAGGCGTTGTTGGCCGACATCGAGGCTTGGAAGTCGCGTCCGCCCCACGCGAATGCGGCGTGGTCGATGCCTCGCATGACCTATTATTGCGGGGATTGGATTCGCCACGGTGGATGGTACCCTGACCGCAAAATCCGCCTTTGGTCTGCAGGTGCCGGCGAATGGAAGCCCGCGACGGAAGGCGGGACGCTGCATGAGTCTTGGGTGCCCCACGACGGGGTCGAGGTGTTTGAGTTCGATTCGGACTTGCTCCATTACAGCTACCACACCACGGCGGACCACCAACGCCAATTCGCGAAGTTTTCGCTCCTCGGTGCCCAAGATGCTGCCCGTGCAGGCCGGACGTCTTCCATTCTGAAACCCTTTGCCCGGGCGGCGTTTCAGTGGTTCAAGCAAGCGATTGTGCAGTCGGGATGGCGGGACGGTCTAGCGGGTTTGCGCGTGGCCAAATGGAGTGCCGTCGCAGCGTTTTGGAAATGGACCTTGGTCAAGGCGGCTCCGTCCCACCGCGCTTGGTCGCGCGTGGCCATCATTCGCTCAGACGCCCTCGGCGACAACATCTTGACCTTGCCCTTGGCCGGAGCCCTTCGCAGGCTGTTGCCACACGTGGAGGTGGTTTGGATTTGCCGGCCTTATGCCCGTTCGGTGGTGGCCAAATCAAGGGCCGTCCACAGCATCCGGGTTTGGGAGGAAGCCAACATGGACGCCAAGGCGGAGGAAGCCTTGTTCGCGGGGTTGGATGCGGTTGTGTTTGCCTTCCCCGAGCCTCGTTTGCTCGCTGCGGCCGCCCGCGCGGGGGTGCAGGTCCGGGTGGCTACGGGACGACGTTGGGCAGCTTTTCGCTGGGCCAACCGCCGCATGTGGCGTTCGCGGAAGCACACCCCCGAGCACGAGACGGCACAGGGGTTGAGGTTGCTTCACGGCTTGGGTTTGCCCGCCCGGTGGCGCTTCCCGGAACGCGAAGATTGGATGGACTTGATGGAGTGGCACACTTCAAGCGCTGGTGACCCTGTGCCTGAGGGCTTGGGCGGCTCCGTGCTGTTGCATCCAGGCAACCATGGCTCGGCCAACGGTTGGTCCCTGACGCGGTTCGAGGACTTGGCCAAGGCGCTTTTGGCCGAAGATGTGCCCGTGGTGGTCACGGGATCGCCGCAGGAACGAATCGCCTTGACGCCATGGTTGGAGCGGATGTCGGGGACGCCGGGCTTCACCGATGCCGTGGGCGCATGGACCCTCGCGCAGTTGATGGACGCTGTGACCCAAGTGCAGTGCGTGGTGGCGTCGAGCACCGGACCCTTGCACATGGCCGCTGCCCAAGGCACGCCGACGGTGGGACTGTTCCGGTCGGACGCGCCGTTTTGGCCTGAACGGTGGGGGCCGTTGGGGCCCGGCGAAGTCTTGACGACCGCCGAGGTCGAGGCGGAGGGCGGCTTGAATCTCTCTGTGGAAGACGTGCTGGCCGCGGTCCATCACGCGAGGGCGCTGGACATCTCTCAGTCTCTCTGAGCGGGCCGCTGAAAGGCGCCAAACAAGGCGAGGAAGCTGATGACCATGCCCGCTTGGGTTTCCCAAGCGTCCTCAAAAACGCAACTCAGCACCACCACCACACCACCCCACAGGGCGACACGACTGTGCTTGCCAATGCCTTGATGCCACGCGCGTGCAAATCCCAACCAAAGCAACATCGCGATGAGTCCGCCTGAAATTCCCCACGTCAGGTGCTGCATGTGGGCGCGGTGACGGTGGGGCGCAGCCAAGTCAGATCCGAGTTGCGCATAGGCCTGTTCCATGGCCGAGGAGGTGTCTCCCATGCCGTGGCCCACCCAAAAGGACTGCATCCATGCGTGCCATCCCGCGTGCCAATGTGCGAAGCGTTGGAAGAGGGCGTGGCCGGAAGGGTTGCCACCGTCCTGCCAGACTTCCCATTCCCGTCGCAACTCACGCAAGCGCAACCGAAGCCCTTTCGCGGGAATCGCGTGGGTGGCGCCCTGTTCAATGGCCCGAACATCTTGGGGGGTGAGTTGCAGGATGTGCTCGCCGTCCTTGGGCCATCCGAGTGAGGTCAGGTATCGGGGCAGCCGATCGCGGACCGTGAAGCCGGCCGCGTTGGGTTCGAGGAGGGGGAGGTCGCTGATTTGGGACCACGCATCTTCCCATTCCATGGGGCACAGGTAGAGGTGGAGGCGATGTCCACCTTCGGACACCACCCGCTCAGGATGGTGGATGTAGGCATGGCCCTGCGCGGTGAACGCGGGAAGTTCGGCTTGGGGAACGGGTAGGGGCACCGGCCGAAGCCACAAGGCCATTCCTCCTGCCAGGGCCAAGGTGATCGCCACGGAGCCTGCCAGCAGGCCTCGCCGTACGGATGAAGAAACGCGGCCCCAAAGCACCCAGATCAAGGCCAGGGGCCACAGAAGAGCGCTCGTGAGGGAGCCGGTCACTGCCGTGAAAAGGGCCCAAAGGGCGCCAAAAAGGAAAAGGATGGTCTTGGATTGATGCTCAGCGCCCCAGACCCATCCGAGGGCGGCCAACATGGCAAGTCGGATGTGGGACATCCACGGCGTCCAATCCCTGCCAGCTAGCACTTCTCCCTGACCCACGCGCCATGCGCCCCAGGCGAGGGCACCGGCCATGGCCAATGCGGCACTTTGGAAGACCCATTTGGCGGTGAGGTCCGGACGAGGCACGACATGCCAAGAGAACGCCAATGCCAGAAGGGTCACTTGGATGGAGGCGAGCTGCAGTCCCCAATCGAGGTTGTCGGACCACAGGAGGGACACCCATCCCCATGCGAAGAGGCCCAACAGCCACATGAGCGGGGCGCTTGACATGCTTGAGATTCCGCGTTGCTTGAGGACAAGCAGGGCACACAAAGTCACCCATACGGTGCCCAAAGTCATGGCGGCATGGGACCAAGGGGCTCCCCAAATCAGGAGTGCCCAGCCCCATTTGGCGGCGTCTTCAGCGCGGCTGCGCTCCATCATTTTTGGTCTGAGGGGCCCTGAAGAATCTCACTGTATTCCTTGGACTCGAGCAGTTTTACGGCCCGTTGCGCCACGGGATCGTGGGCCAAGCCGTGGCGGTACTCGCCCGAGGTGTTGTAGAGGTGAACCACGAGCTCGTGCGCCAACTCGCGCTCAATCTCCGCGCGGTGGCGTTCCAAATCCTCGCCCACGTTCGCCACGAGTCCGGCGCGCAGCGCCTCGAGGGAAGCAGCATTGGGCGCATCGAGCAGTTCTTCTTCCGCCGTACGTTCGAGGGCTTGGAAGGCTTCGAGGGTTTTTG
>JBMZAL010000161.1:0-3520 GCA_049611325.1 Flavobacteriales bacterium | reverse complement strand
GGACACGTCTTCGAAGGGGGCAACACGCACCGCTTTGCCGATTTGAAAGGCCTCGAATTCACGGCCCGTGGCGTGGCGAGGCTCGAAGAGCGTGCCGACCACTTTTACTTCTACTTGGACACCGACGAGCGGCGCACGTTTGACTACTTCGGCGGCGGCGAAGACATCCACGGCGCCATGGTCACGCACAACGACCGCCTCGACCCCTACACCGGCAGCGATTACGTGTGGGTGCATTGGCGCCTGGACACCAAACACCCGTTGGTCGACCGCGAGGTCTTCTTGGTGGGTGCGATGTCTCAGTACCGCTGTTTGCCCGAATTCCAAATGACGTACGACGCGGCCCAGGGCCTGTACACGCACCGGCACCTTTTGAAACAAGGCTATTACAACTATCACTACGTGGTGCGCGAACAAGGAAGCCCCGACAACGACCCTGGCGAACTCCGCGACCTCGAGGGCTCGCACTTCCAAACCAACAACCTCTACACCCTCGTCGTCCACTACGAGGACTGGGACGGCTACGACCGGGTGATTGGCCTTGCACAATGGGAATCGAATCCTTGACAACATCGACATGACAAACAACACTCCCCTGCGCATCTGGATCACAGGCGCCTCGAGCGGCATCGGACAAGCATGCGCTTTGACGTTGGCCGAGGCAGGCCATCGGGTTTGGGCTTCTGCGAGAAGCATAGACAAACTTGAGGCACTTGCCCAACAAGCCGCGGCCGCTTCTGGCACGATTCAACCTCACTCATGTGACGTCACCTCACCCGACAGCGTACGCGCCTGCGCGGAGGCCATGACCAAGGCCTGGGGCGGCATGGATGTGGTCATCCCCAACGCGGGCATCGGCTACTTCAACCCCCTCCAAGAGGCACCGCTCGAGGAATGGCACGCGATGATTGACGTCAACATCTCTGGCGTGTTGTCGACATTGCACGCCGCCCTGCCCTCGCTTCTCGAGAACAAGGGGCAAGTCATCAACATCGGTTCTTTGGCCGCGCGACAGGTCTTCCCCAACAGCGGCGTGTACTGCGCCACAAAGCATGCGGTGCTCGCCTTGTCGGAATCGCTTCGGACTGAATTCCGCAACGACCTCGCCGTGACCACCATCAACCCTGGCGCCGTCAATACCCCCTTCATTGACCGCACCACCAACGAGAAACTTCGGGCCAATTACCGACCTCAATTTGACGACGGCATGGAAGCCAATTACGTGGCCGATGCGGTGTTGTTTGCGGTGGAAAGTCGGGGGCGCGGGGTGGTCAGTGAGCTGACGATTCGCCCAGACCGACGCTGACTTTAAACCAAACACAATCCATTGAATAAAAACCACATATGCTTTTTTACCTCCTCCAAAGGTTGGGGAGGTCTTGAACGCAACATGTTGGTGATGGCACGGTGGATGCGCGATGCGGGACATCGTGTGGAAGTCGCCGTTCCTGTGGGGTCCCGATCGTGGCTTCAAGGCCTCGAATGGGGGCTGCCCTTGTCCCCGGCTCCAGACGTGTCGTCAGGGACTTTGAAGGGCCATGCCTCGACATGGACCCGAGGAAAGCGGTTTGACGTGTTGTGGATTCGAGACCGGCGCGATTTGGCATTTTCCGGGCGCGCGGCTCGCAGCTTGGGGGCCGCGCTGGTCATGCAACAAGCCATGCAAATCCCGCGCGCCAAAAATGCGCCTTGGCATTGGCTGCGCTACCGCCGCGTGGACACTTGGGTCTGTGGGCTTCAGCACCTCAAAGCCGAGTGTTTGGCACGCACCCCGATCGACGAGGCGCGCTGCCACGTGCTGCCTTTGCCTTTGGATGACCGGTGGTTTGCCCCCGCCGAAGCCAGCAGCGCCTTCCGGGAAGCCCTTGAATTGCCAGAAGGCGCTTGGTTGTTGGGGACCGTGGGGCGACTGGACCCAAAAAAGGGACAGCGAACCGCCCTTCAAGCCCTGGCCTGCCTCCCTGAACACGTCCATTGGCTCTTCGTGGGAGACAACACGGTCGACAACGAACGAGACGAACGTGAAGTGCTTGTCGAGCGCGCGCACTCCCTCGGCGTCGAAAGCCGCGCCCATTTTTTGGACGCACGGGCCGATGTGCTCCCGGTGTACGATGCGTTGGACGCTTTTGTCATGTCGAGCGACTCCGAAACCATTGGGACCGTCACCCTCGAGGCATTGGCCCGCGAGGTACCCGTCATCGGCACCGATGCCGGTGGAACGTCTGAGCTTTTGGACGACGGGCGCGGCCTACTTGTGCCGCCGCGCAACGCGGAGGCCATGGCCGAAGCCGTCACTGTCCTGATGAAGGAATCCCCTGAGGCCCTGGCCAATCGGATGCGCAGGGGCCGAGACTACGCCGCAAAATGCCGTCCAGCCCAGTTGATTCCCGCTTGGGAGGAATTGCTGGCTTCGCTCGTAGAGTCGAGGCGGAAGGCGTAATTTTGGGCCTTCCATGAGTGCCGCGATCCAACAGCAAATCGAACGTCGACGCACGTTCGCCATCATCTCCCACCCCGACGCAGGGAAAACCACCCTTACAGAGAAGTTTCTGCTGTTTGGTGGGGCCATCCAAACGGCGGGGGCCGTGAAGAACAACAAGATCACGAAGACGGCCGCGTCGGACTTCATGGAAATCGAGCGCCAGCGTGGCATCTCGGTGGCGACGTCGGTGATGGCGTTCCATTACAAGGACCTGCTCATCAACCTTCTGGACACGCCTGGTCACCGCGATTTCGCGGAGGACACCTACCGGACCTTGACTGCGGTGGACAGCGTGATTTTGGTCATCGACTGCGTGAAAGGTGTGGAGCCTCAAACCGAGCGACTCATGGAGGTGTGTCGCATGCGCAACACGCCGGTGATTGTGTTCATCAACAAGATGGACCTCGAAGGTCGCGACCCCACGGACCTGCTGGACGAGGTGGAAGCCAAGCTCAACATCCAAGTCCGTCCCCTCTCCTGGCCGATCTCACAGGGGCACACCTTCCAAGGCGTGTACAACCTGTACAACAAGAGCTTGCGCTTGTTCCAAGCAGACAAAACCAAAGTGGCCAAAGACGTGGTCGCCATCGACTCCCTTGACGATGCGTCGCTCGACGATTTGGTGGGCGAACACGCCGACACGCTGCGCGAGGACGTGGAATTGATTGAGGGCGTGTACGACGCGTGGGACCCTGCGCCCTACCTCGAAGGCAAGTTGGCCCCGGTGTTCTTTGGCAGTGCGGTCAACAACTTTGGGGTGCAAGAGATGCTCGACACCTTTGTGGACATCGCGCCCAACCCCAAACCGCGTGAAACCTCTTCCCGCATGGTGGCCCCCGACGAATCGAAGTTCACGGGCTTCATCTTCAAGATCCACGCCAACATCGACCCCAAGCACCGCGACCGCATTGCCTTTCTCCGCGTGTGTTCCGGCAGCTTTGAGCGCAACACCTTCTACCAGCACACCCGCTTGGACAAGAAGCTGAAGTTTGCGAACCCGGCGAGCTTTTTGGCCCAGGAAAAAAGCGTGGTGGAACA
>JBMZAL010000160.1:0-3536 GCA_049611325.1 Flavobacteriales bacterium | reverse complement strand
GACCTTGGATATGCCAGCCCGACGCCGATACAAATCCAAGCCATCCCCCGGATTTTGGCAGGGCAAGACGTGATTGGTGTGGCGCAGACGGGCACGGGCAAGACCGGGGCATACGTGCTGCCGCTTTTGCAGAAACTCAAGGGCCGTCAAGAGGGTCAGCCGCGCATTGCCATTCTCGTGCCCACCAAGGAGCTGGCGTTGCAGGTGCATTCTGCCGTTCAAGGATTTGCCGCGTACACCGACATCCGGTCGTTGGTGCTCGTGGGCGGCGTAGGACCCAAGACGCAGATTGCCGAGTTGGAAGGCGGTTGTGAAGTGGTGGTGGCCACTCCAGGCCGATTCATGGAGCTCTACCTGAAGGGTGCGCTCGTCACCAAGAAGCTTCACACGATGGTGCTCGACGAGGCGGATCGAATGATGGACATGGGCTTCATGCCGCAATTGCGAGACATCTTGGAGGTGATTCCCCGCAAGCGCCAAAACCTCCTGTTCAGTGCCACCTTCCCACAGCGCGTCGAGCGACTTGCCGACGAGTTTTTGCTCTGGCCCACCCGGATTGAAGTCACCCCGGAAGGCACGCCGGTTGCCTCAGTCGACCAGTACGTCGTCCGTGCCCCCAACGTCCAGACCAAGATCAACGCCGTCCTTCATTGGTTGTTGGACAGCCATCCAGATTCACGGGCATTGCTGTTTGTGAGAACCAAAGAGGATGCCAAGCGTGTGCGACAGGCGCTGGAAGAAGCCATGCCCAAGCAAGTGGCGGAGATTCATTCCAACAAAGCCCAACACACGCGTTTGGCAGCCATGGCTCAATTCCGCGCCGGAGACGTTCGGGTGCTGGTCAGCACGGATGTGAGCGCACGTGGCATCGACGTTCCCGAAACGGAAGTCGTGATCAACTTCAACGTGCCCCGCATGTCCGACGATTACGTGCACCGCATCGGGCGCACAGGGCGTGCAGACCGCAGTGGCATGGCATACACCTTGGTGGATCCCACAGATGAGGTGGCCTTGGCGCGCGTCTTGGAGAGGCTCCCTGCCGACGGGCGTCCTGAAAACCTCGAGCTGTCCATGCAGGTGGACCGTGCGGAGACGCCTCCGTGGGAGGCGAAGGCCATGGCCCGCACCATCGATTTCCAAAAGCGCAAAGCCGACCCCACCTACAAGGGAGCCTTCCACGAAAAGAAGAAAAAGAAAGGCGGAGGTCGGAGCTCAGGGAGCAAGCGTCGCAAGCGCGGTTGAACCGTCGTCTTCCCACGGGACCACACGGCCTTCGTCCAACAAATACCCCTCGTCGTAACACATGACGACCAGCTGCCCATTTTGGGTGGTGGAGAAGTGCGTGTGGTAGTCGAAGTCAAAGCCGCGTCTCACCAGCCAATTGGTGGCCTCCTCCTGCGCCACTTGGTTGTTGCCCCGCAGATGGCGAAGCAGGGAGCGGTTCCGCTCCAAGGTGCGTTTGACTTTCCATGATCCCCGCGACCATGTGTTCCATTCTTGTGTTTGTTCCCTCATGAAGCCCAAAATGAGCCTCCCCACTCCCCTCCTCCTTCTTCCATTTTGCAAACGCTGGTCCTGACTGCATCGGCGCCGTTCGCCATTACCTTCGTTCCATGAAAGCATGGAACAAGGTGGGTGTCGTCGGTGCAGGCACCATGGGAAGTGGCATCGCCCAAATCGCAGCCCAAGCTGGATGCGAGGTGATTTTGGTGGATTCTTCCGCGGAAGCCTTGCAGCGCAGCCAAGAGAAGTTGACCAGCGTGTTCGCCCGCCTCGTAGAAAAAGGCCGTGTCACCTCCGATGAATCCGAATTCATCCAGCAGCGCATCACGCGCGCCACGACCCTGGAATCCTTGGCACCATGCGACATGGTCATTGAAGCCGTTGTGGAAGATTTGGACATCAAAACCACGCTTTTTCAATCGCTTGAGGGCATTGTGACAGAGGATGCCATCTTGGCCACGAACACCTCGTCCTTGTCCGTCACAGCCTTGGCCCGCGGATGCACCCGTCCCGAACGTGTCATTGGTTTGCATTTCTTCAACCCTGCCCCGCTGATGGCCTTGGTCGAGGTGATTCCGGCGCTGCAAACGGAAGCCGATCTCGCCCATCATGCCTCGTCACAAATGACTGCTTGGGGCAAGTCCCCGGCCCTGGCCAAGGACACGCCTGGCTTCATCGTGAACCGAGTGGCTCGGCCATTTTACAGCGAAGCCTTGCGGATCTTGGAAGAAGGCATTGCCTCTGTGGAGGACATCGATGCCTCCATGCGTGCCCAGGGATTTCGGATGGGGCCTTTCGAACTCATGGATTTGATTGGCCATGATGTCAATTACGCAGTCACTTCCACCGTGCATGCCGCCTTTTATGGGGACTCCCGCTACCGGCCAAGCCACACCCAAAGGCAGTTGGTGGCCGCCAATTGGTTGGGGCGAAAACGAGACCGTGGTTTCTACACCTACGAAGGAGGTGTGCGACAGGGAAAGGAAGGCCAACGCGTTGAAGGCGTGGCGGAACGCATCCTGGCGATGCTGATGAATGAGGCGGCAGATGCTGTGTTTTGGCAAGTAGCCTCACCTGCAGACATTGATACCGCCATGCAAAAAGGTGTCAATTACCCCAAGGGCCTCTTGGCTTGGGTAGACAGCTGGGGCATCCAGGAACTCATCAACATCATGGATTCGTTGCGTCAGCGGTACGGGGAAGAACGCTACAAGGTGTCTCCCCTGCTTCGGGACATGGCAAGGCAAGGACGCACGTTTTTCAGCTGAGTGCTCTTTCGCTGAGAATCAGGACCAACGCTTGATGCCGGCCAAATGATGTGAGGCCACTTGGTCTTCGTGCCGTTTCAATTGTGTGCCGACCAAGTGGTCGATGCGCACCTGACCACTTGCGTGAATGACCCTTCCGTCCCCATCGCACACACCGACATGCGTGATTTTGCCTTCGGCATTGGCAAAAAATGCGACGTCATCTTGACGCACTTGGTTCAATGCCACTTCTTCTCCGCATTTGAATTGCTCTGAAGCATCCCGTGGCACCACTTTGCCAGTCAATGCGGCGGCCAACGAGGTCATCCCGCTGCAATCCAAGCCCCATCCACACCGGCCTCCCCAATGGTAGGGCACGCCCAACATGGTGACACACCAATCCCACATGGTCCCTTCGTAGGCCGTGGGGACTGCGGACACGGGCGCGATGGCCTGTTCGCCGAGCAACCACTGTCCGTCGGTGCGACGAACGACTGCGCCTGCGGGCAACCAACCCCCGGCCACGTCATGCCAAGCGCTGGCTGCAGCGAGTCGAACGGGGCTGCCTTGCCATAACCCTGTCACCGGCTTGAGTTGGCGTCGATCCATCCAACCCTCATACCCATCGGGCAAGCGAACCTGGACCCAATCTCCGCGTCCCAGCGCGAGTTCAGTCACCGTTTCGCCCGCCAACACTTCGTTGACACATTCCGACCGATCCGAAGCTTCCGCTCGAAGCGGTACGTGGCTCAAATGCGCCCAGGCCTCTCCCAACTCGCGTGACAT
>JBMZAL010000159.1:0-3571 GCA_049611325.1 Flavobacteriales bacterium | reverse complement strand
TTCCGCTCTCTTCAGCCGATGTAGCTCAGGGGTAGAGCGCTTCCTTGGTAAGGAAGAGGTCACGGGTTCAATTCCCGTCATTGGCTCCTTAAAATAAGAAATATCATTCATCAATTAATCTTTCCAGACCATGGCAAAGGAAACTTTTGACCGGTCGAAACCCCACGTCAACATTGGCACGATTGGCCACGTTGACCACGGGAAGACCACCCTCACGGCTGCAATCACCAAGGTGATGGCCGACGCTGGTTTTAGCGAGGCTCGCTCGTTTGACCAAATTGACAACGCTCCTGAAGAAAAGGAACGCGGTATTACCATCAACTCTTCACACGTGGAGTACCAGACGGACAAGCGCCACTACGCGCACGTCGACTGCCCTGGTCACGCCGACTACGTGAAGAACATGGTGACGGGTGCTGCCCAAATGGACGGCGCCATCCTCGTTGTGGCCGCTACTGACGGCCCCATGCCACAAACCCGTGAGCACATTCTGCTCGGCCGCCAGGTTGGTGTGCCTCGCATCGTGGTGTTCATGAACAAAGTGGACATGGTGGACGACCCCGAATTGCTCGAGCTCGTCGAAATGGAAATCCGTGAACTCCTCTCTTTCTACGAGTACGATGGAGACAACGGTCCTGTGGTGCAGGGTTCTGCCCTCGGTGCATTGAACGGTGAGCCAAAGTGGGTTGAGACCGTCATGAACCTCATGCAGGAAGTGGATGCTTGGATTGAAATCCCACCACGTGAGAACGAGAAGCCTTTCTTGATGTCTATCGAGGACGTCTTCACGATCACGGGTCGTGGAACTGTGGCCACAGGCCGCATCGAGACTGGTGTCATCAACACCGCTGACGAAGTGGACATCATCGGCATGTCTGAGGAGAAGCTCAAGACCACCATCACTGGTGTTGAGATGTTCCGCAAGATCCTCGACCGTGGTGAAGCTGGCGACAACGTTGGTTTGTTGCTCCGCGGCATCGACAAGAAAGACATCCGTCGTGGCATGGTGATCGCAGCTCCTGGCAGCATCACGCCTCACACCCACTTCAAGGGTGAGGTCTACATCCTCAAGAAAGAAGAGGGTGGCCGTCACACGCCTTTCCACAACAAGTACCGTCCTCAGTTCTACTTCCGTACCACGGACGTGACTGGTGAAATCACTTTGGAAGCTGGCCGCGAGATGGTCATGCCTGGTGACAACGTGACGATTGATGTGAACTTGATTGCACCAATCGCCATGGACAAGGGTCTCCGTTTTGCCATCCGTGAGGGAGGCCGTACGGTGGGCGCTGGCCAGGTGACTGAAATCCTCGCTTAATCGCGGGTTTCAGTACAATTTGAATTCAAAGGAAGAAGGGCCCTTTCGGGGGTTCCTTCTTCCTCCATCTACGGGCGTAGCTCAATTGGTAGAGTAGTGGTCTCCAAAACCATTGGTTGCAGGTTCGAGCCCTGCCGCCCGTGCAAAAACTGACAACAATGTCTTCGTTTACTGAATACGTGCAAGCTTCATTCCAAGAATTGCAGACGAAGGTGACTTGGCCGACATGGCGCGAGTTGCAAGAGTCTTCAGTGCTTGTGTTTGTGGCGAGTCTCTTGATTGCCTTCATCGTGTCCGCGATGGATTGGTTGTTTGGTGTCAATGCAGCAGATTCGATGTGGTCTGGTGTGGTTGGACTGTTGTACCAACTCCTCTGAGCTTACCCCACAGCCTCCAAACCATGAGTGAAATCGACAAGAAGTGGTATGTTGTCCGAGCCGTAAGCGGTCAGGAGAAGCGCGTTCAAGAAACCGTGGAAACTGAAATTGCCGCGGCTGGGTTGCAAGACTATGTGGGCCAGGTGCTGATCCCGATGGAGAAAGTGTTCACCATTCGGAACGGCAAGAAGGTGTCCAAGGAGCGCAACCTGTTCCCTGGATACGTCTACATTGAAGCCGCTCTGGTGGGTGAGGTTCCTCACATCATCCGCAACGTGACCAATGTCATTGGATTTCTCGGAGCGGAAAAGCGTGGTGAGCCCATGCCTCTCCGTCAAAACGAGGTCAACCGCATTTTGGGTGTGGTGGACGACATGGCGGACAGCGAAGAGGAAATCAACATCCCCTATGTGGTCGGAGAGCTGGTGAAGGTGACCGACGGTCCTTTCAACGGCTTCCACGGCAACATCGAGGAGGTGAACGAAGAAAAGAAGAAACTCAAGGTGATGGTCAAAATCTTCGGGCGGAAGACGCCTGTGGAGCTTGGCTATCTCCAAGTAGAGAAAGAAAGCTAACAACTGGAACAGACAGCCGAAGCCTATCCGCAATGTCCCTAAATGCTTCCCTTTGCGCGGGTGGAGGACTGTTCAAATACATGATCAATGGCTAAAGAAGTAGCTGGACTTATCAAGCTGCAAATTCGCGGTGGAGCGGCCAACCCGTCACCTCCTGTGGGACCCGCCTTGGGTGCCAAGGGTGTGAACATCATGGAGTTCTGTAAGCAATTCAATGCGAGAACTCAGGATAAAGCGGGCAAGGTCCTTCCAGCGGTCATCACGGTCTACAGTGACAAGTCGTTTGACTTTGTCATCAAGACCCCACCGGCCGCAGTTCAATTGATGGAGGCCGCCAAGCTCAAGAAGGGTTCTTCGGAATCCAACCGGAGCAAGGTGGGCAAAGTCACTTGGGACCAAGTGCGAACAATTGCAGAAGACAAGATGCCTGATTTGAACTGCTTTTCCGTCGAGTCTGCCATGAAAATGGTGGCTGGTACGGCACGCAGCATGGGCATTAACGTCATTGGTGAATCTCCCTTCTAAGTCACAAACCGCGCAACATGGGACGACTAACAAAGAACCAGAAAGCGGTCGCTGAAAAGATCGATACGGAAAAGCTCTACAGCTTGGAAGAAGCCTCTGCCCTCGTGAAGGAGTGCTCGACCACCAAATTCGATGCTACAGTAGACCTCGCTGTGCGCCTTGGCGTAGACCCCCGTAAAGCGAACCAAATGGTTCGTGGAACGGTGAGCCTCCCTCACGGGACAGGCAAGAACGTACGTGTATTGGTGCTCTGCACTCCTGACAAAGAGCAGGAGGCGAAAGACGCCGGTGCCGACCACGTTGGGTTGGACGAATACGTGACGAAGATCAAGGGCGGATGGACCGATGTGGATGTAATCATTACCACTCCCCAAGTCATGGGCAAGGTGGGTGCGTTGGGCCGAATTCTCGGACCACGTGGCCTCATGCCAAACCCGAAATCGGGTACCGTGACGATGGAAGTTGGAAAGGCTGTGACGGACGTGAAGGCGGGTAAAATCGACTTCAAGGTGGACAAGTTTGGCATCGTGCATGCCTCTGTTGGAAAGGTGTCTTTCGACGCCAAGAAGATTGAGGAAAATGCCGCCGAATTGTTGGCCACTTTGATGCGTTTGAAGCCCTCCTCTGCAAAAGGAACCTACGTGAAGAGCATCGCAATGAGCTCCACCCAGGGACCTGGCATCAAAATCGAACAGAAAACGGCGACTGCCTGATTCGCAAACTGAACTACAATGACTCGAACTGAAAAAGATCAATTGATCGACGAGCTTGTCCAG
>JBMZAL010000158.1:0-3596 GCA_049611325.1 Flavobacteriales bacterium | reverse complement strand
GCCGACATGGCCACACAAATTGAGGCGGCACGTCTGCTGACCCTGAAATCCGCTGCCCTCAAGGACGCGGGTGAGAATTATGATCTGGCCTCTTCCATGGCCAAGTTGTACGCCTCTGAAGTGGCCATGAAGCAAACCGTCGAGGCCGTGCAAGTCCACGGCGGTTACGGCTATGTCAAGGAGTACCACGTGGAGCGACTGATGCGCGATGCCAAGATCACGCAGATCTACGAAGGCACGTCAGAGGTCCAAAAAATCGTGATCAGCCGTTCCGTTCTGGAGGACTGATCCACGCTGCGACCGCTCAGGGAGTCCCTCTCAATTCACCCGCTCGTTTCTGGCGTTCCACACGGTGCGCTCGCCGCGTAGCCATGTGATGACCTCGTCGCGTCCGTCGTTGTCGACATCGCGTTGTTCGATGCGGTCTGCACGGGTCAAGCCTGACAAGCCCACCTCTTCGCCTTGGCCCAGGGTGAATTCACGCACCCACCCCGTCTCGTCGACGTACAATACAGACGTGCGGTCCAAGTTGGCGCCCTTCCGAAACAAGGGGGCGTGTTGGGGATCCACCCTGACTGGCGTGGTCGCCCGGGTGCTGCCGTTTCGCTTGAGCAACTCCACTTGCCCGTTTTCGCGGCCCACGTAGAGGTAGTCTTTGGACCCAAGCCTCAAGTGACGGATGTGACGAATCGGCGAGGACACATCCACCTCGTCTCCGGGGCGGTGTTTCCAGCCGGCGGTTCGCTCTCCTTCCCCTCTGAAGTTCTCCACCAATCCGCTTGCCGCGGACGCCACCAGGTACCTGTACTTTCTCGTGTTCTCGTAATCCACAAGCGCCCAGGCCGTCCACTCCCCCCGTGCAGGTTTGAGGGGGAAGCCCGAGACTTCACGTCCCTTCACGTCCACCATGTGCAACGCAGAAGGCTCACAGAACATGGCTTGGTACTTCCCGTTGGCATAGACATCCACCTCCACCGCGCCACCCTCCAGCAAAGGGGTGGCCAAGGTCTTGGACCACACCGAAGCCCCATTGTCTTGCGCTGCAACAAGCGTCTCAGCCTCCAAACTCAGGGTCATTTCCGACGCGGTCCGGTGGTTCCGCACCCTTCCCACAACGCCGTCCTTCGCGGTGCCAAGGTTGACGGCAACCGGATTTGGAGAGGACCTGACTTCGTCCATCTCGTCTGGTCGTTGAGGGACCCAAACCACCACCCCATTTTCCATCGCCGATCCCGTCCAAGTGGACGACGGGGTTTGACCCGTGCGCTCGTCTTTGAGGACCTCCCATGTCCAACCGGGCGCGCCGTTCACAATGACATCGCCCCCCTCCCAGCTGATGGACCATCCGCGGGTTGTTGCCAAGGCTTGAAGGTCTTCACGCCACTGGGGGTCGAGGTGCCATCTGCCCCCGCCTTTCCAACGCGTTCCCCAAGCGGACACTCGAATGCCTGCCTCGCACAAGGTCAGGTCCAAGGGGGCGAAGTCGGTGGGGGCTTCTCCGAGGCGGCCCGACCACCAATCACTCGGAACCCCGGCGCCCCGCGGCGCGAACAAAGTGGAGCGCACCGACGAATTGTCCTTGCCGCACCCCATGTCCAATTCTGGCCAAAACAGCACCCCCTCACCTTGGAGTTGCCAACCAAAATTCGTCCGACGCAACGCCGTCCCCTCTTCTCCTTCGCGCCAACGCGCTGCCATCTCCCCTGGGCGTTCCTGCCAACGGGACAGCGATGCTTCTGAACCGCTCAACCAACCACCCCGCCAAACGCGTTGACTCCAGCCCTCTGGCAGACTCGACCACGCGTTTTCAGTGTGCCACAAGCCATGGCCAGCTTCATCAAAAAACGCCCTGACCCATGTCGTGGAAGGCACCTCCGCGCCCTTCGGCAATCGACGTGCCGCCGCCTCCGGCGTCATTTGCACCCATTCCGTCCAATCGTCCGAAGCCCAAAGCATCGGATTCGCCACTTCGGCTCCTTCCACGGGGTTTGTGACATGAAAAAAGGTCGCCAACCCCGCGAGGAGCAGGGAAAAGACTGGAAAAATCCACGAGCGCATGGGTCGAAGTTCGTGGCTGTCGTCAGGAAATCCGCACCCAATTGCTGCGGGCTTTCAACGCAGTTTCCAACGCTTCACGGAGCGCCGTGTGCTCAGGGCGGCCCAAGTCTGGATCTTCTTCGAGCACGGTTTGGGCGAGGTAACGCGCGCTGGAGAGCAAGGGCCTGTCGCGCACCAAGTCGGCCACTTTCAAGTCGGGAACCCCGCTTTGTTGCGTGCCCATCACGTCCCCGGGGCCGCGCAACTCCATGTCCACCTCTGCGATCTCGAAACCGTCGTTGGTGCGACACATGGTCTCAAGGCGTCGACGCGCGTCCTGACCGAGGTCCGACGACGACATCAAGATGCAATAGCTCTGGCTTGCGCCCCGCCCAACACGGCCGCGGAGCTGATGCAATTGGGACAACCCAAACCGCTCGGCGCTCTCAATGACCATCACGCTCGCGTTCGGCACATTCACGCCCACCTCAATAACCGTGGTGGCCACGAGGATTTGGGCTTGGCCCTTGGCAAACCGATCCATCTCCCACGCCTTGTCCTCCGGCTTCATGCGGCCATGGACGATGGCGACCTGGTACTGCGGCGGCGGGAAGCGACGGACGATGCTTTCGTAGCCGTCCATCAAGTCTTTGTGGTCGAGCGTGGCACTCTCCTCAATCAGCGGATACACGAGGTAGATCTGTCTGCCCTCGGCGATTTGGTCTTCCAAAAATTGAAACACCCCGAGTCGGGCGGCATCGGTGCGGTGGACCGTTTGAATGGGTTTCCGTCCCGGAGGCAATTCGTCCAAAATGCTGGCATCCAAATCCCCATACGCGGTCATCGCCAGCGTGCGCGGAATTGGCGTGGCTGTCATGACCAAAATGTGCGGCGCCACCTTGGCCTTCTTCCACAACTTCGCGCGCTGGGCCACCCCAAACCGATGCTGCTCATCGATGACGGCCAACCCCAACTTGGCAAAAACCACGGTCGGCTCAATCAAGGCATGCGTGCCCACCAAGATGTCAATGTCACCGGCCTTGAGGTCTTCCAAGATGGTTTTGCGGGCGGCGCCTTTGACCGACCCCGTGAGGAGTTCCACACGAACATCCATCGGACCCAGCATCTCTCTCAGACCTTCGAGGTGCTGCTGGGCAAGGATTTCCGTCGGGGCCATGATGGCCGCCTGATGGCCGTTGTCCTTGGCGAGCAGGGCCGTGAGCAGCGCCACCACCGTCTTGCCGCTTCCCACGTCTCCTTGCAACAACCGGTTCATGTGCCAGCCCGTGTTGAGGTCGCCGCGAATCTCGCGGAGAACGCGTTTTTGGGCATCGGTCAACTCGAAAGGAAGCCGGTCGTGATAAAACGTGTTGAAGGCATCCCCGACCTCCGCAAACCGCACCCCGGGCATGTCCTCGGTCACGGTCTTCTTGTGCTGGAGCAAGGTCAACTGCAAGAGAAAGAGCTCTTCAAAACGAAGCCGGGTTTGCGCCCGTTCCGCTTCTTGATGCGTGGATGGGGCGTGCACGGTGCGCAGGGCCTCCGACCGTCCCATCAAC
>JBMZAL010000157.1:0-3600 GCA_049611325.1 Flavobacteriales bacterium | reverse complement strand
ATGTCTGTAATCGCACAAACAGGTGGCTCGTATTCCTCACATTGTGTGTAGCATCCGCTCGCGGACATGCTTGGGATCAGGGCATTGCTTTCAACAAGGGGATGGAACTGCAACACCTTGGGCGTGCTGCCATCCAAATGGCAGTAACTCATGATGGTCCCCGTGGCCACCTGCGGCCCATTTCCGCAACCACCTTCAGAGGAGTAGCAGTCGTCAATGGCGCCACCGGGCCAGCCGCACCAGTGCGTGTGGTTGGAGCCGAAGTTGTGTCCAAGCTCGTGGGAAACCACGTCCAAATTCCATGAGTAGCTGTTGATGTTGGTCGTGGTGCTGCTCGTCATCACGGCGCTGAAACCGTAGGCAAACGAGGAGCAGTTCACGCTGAGGTAGGCAATGCCGCCAGTGCCTGTGTTGCCACGCTTGGACATCAAATGGGTGACATCACGTTGTACCGCGTCAAGCGAAGGGGTGGTTTCCCAAGTCGACCGGAAGTTGTCCAGCATGCCACCGGCGTTGTTGGTGAAGTTGGACATGGGGTCGGGCGTTTGCCAGAGGTGAACGTAGGTGGCCTGAAGCAAGAACAGACCTCCAAGCTCTTGGGTGTAAATCGCCGACACCCCGGCCATTTGGGCGAGCGCCCAATCCGTGGCATTGCCCACATTGTTGTAGGTGCTGTATGTGAAGTTGTCCACGTCAATGGCCACCTCCACACACCCGCCATTGTTGGCACGATTGGTGCTTTTTTTCGTGTGATCAATCGCCTCCTTGAGGGGAGCTTCATCCACGCCACAAGCGAAGGGGTCGAGGTTGGTTCTCTTGTTGAAGTCGAGTACGGCATACACATCACCCTGAACTTGCGTCAGGTCAAATTGCTGTCCGTCGTGATGAAAGCTGCCAAGCACGTGGTCATGCATGAGCACCAGCGTTCCCACAACGTTGTCGTTCAGGTTCAACGTGAAGGTTTGGAGTTGGGGCACGTAGTCCTGCTCTTCAAATCCCCGCTCGCTCGTCAGTCCAACGGTCACGACATCGGGGTGCACGAAGAACCGTTCCAATTCAAACGTCAGCCACTCAGGCGCATAGCCGTCCTGGCCCGTCGGGCGTGGGAGCGTCAATTCAAACGACTGTTTGTCTTCGGCGCGAAGCTGTTCGAAGCGCTCGAAGTCGAGCTGAAGAACCGCGGCGTCGCCAGGACGCGCCACAGCAGCTTCGACTTGCCCGCGCACGTGACTCGGCCACGCATTCATGGGTGCGAAGAGCGAGGCTTCGTTGGGCACCGATTTTTGGGCCCACATGCCCGTCGCAAGGCAAACGAGAAAACTGCCGAAGAGGAGTCGAGGTTGACGCATGTCAGGAGGTTTTGGTGGTGTACAACAAGAAGTACATGATGTAAAACGTCTTGTTCATCCTGGGGTTGCTTCCACTTATGTCAGCGTGCATGAGTGCGGTGCCATTCGTCACGAACAGGAAGTGCCAAACGCGGACAGCACAACCAGCACGTCGCTGACCGTCACCGCATTGTCGCCATCGATGTCGTAGAGACATGCCTCACCCACACATCCAAATTCAGACAACACAGCCAGCACATCCGCCACAGAGACGGCGCCGTCGGCATTGACATCTTCAGGGCATGTGGCAGGCTCCTCTTCGTCGGGGTCGATGACGCCGTTGCAGTTGTTGTCGTTGCCTGTCCCATTGCCAGGCGCACCAGGATAGATGGTGCTGTTGGCGTCGTTGCAATCGCCATCCAAATCCACCGTGCCTGAGGGAATGACTGTGCCACAGATGTACTGGGCGAAGAATTGACCAAAGCCATCTCCATCGCTGTCGAAGTACACTGGTGTACCGGGATCACAGTTCCCATCATCCAAGGTGGCATCCGCGTCGTAGTTGCATGCCTCAGGGTCGGTGCAACCTCCAAAGGTGGGCTCTCCTGAGCAAACCCCGTTGAAGGCGACGAGCATGTCGTAATTGGCACCACCCGAACTGGTCCAACCGTTGATGAGGTTGATGCTCCAATTGCCTTCTCCGGTCATGCCCAAGCTGGCGAGATCCACAGAATGCGTGTAGGTACCCGAGGCGGATACGTTCCAAGCGGAGGGCCAGGGCAATGCGCCCAAGGCGCATCCGGTTCCGACATCGTATCCGCCAATGCCCACGCAGGAGCCGTCGGGCGCACCAATTTCCAGAAGCAAGTCTCCGGCCCAACTGCCGTCGCCGGCCGTGTTTGTCCAGACGAGGGTGATGTCCACACTTGTGAGCGTGCCGATGGCTTCTTGCTGAGCCGAGAAACTGGCGCTGGCGGCCAAATCGGCCACGGCGGTCACCTCCGTCACACAATCGCAGGGGAATCCTGCGGGAGGGAAGGTGCAGGAACCGTCGTCGAAGATGGCATCCTCGAAGTAGTTGCAAGCTGCAGGGTCTGTGCAACCCGTGCAGCTGGCGCCCAAACCTGCGCAGACGCCACATTCGTCAATGACACCGCAAGAGCCATCGTCTTGGACGGCATCGGGGCTGTAGTTGCACGCTGTGGGATCTGTGCAGCCGTAGGAACCGCATGACGTTTCAATGGCTGCGCAATTGCCGTGACAGAATCCATTGGCATTGATGGTGGGGAAGAGGGCGGCTTGCTCCACCACCGGGTGAAATTCCAAAATGGCACCCGCAGGCTGCAAGTGGCAGTAACTCATGATGGTGCCCTGCTCGTTGATGACGGTTTCCGCACAGCCACCTTCCGAATCGTAGCAATCGTGAATGGTTCCATTCGACCCCGCAGGTTCATCGGGATGGTCCGGTCCCCCAGGCCATCCACACCAGTGGGTGTGGTTGGAACCGAAGTTGTGGCCAAGTTCGTGGGCCACCACAAACAAGTTCCACGTGAAGTTGGGTGGAATCACGGGGAAGTTGGACTGGTTGTCCATGGCGCTGCTGAATCCGCAGGCATAGTTGGGGCTACAGACCACGCCGAGGTAGGCAATTCCGCCGGTGCCGGTGTCGCCTCGCTTGGACATGAGGTGAATCATGTCCCAGTTGGCGTTGGCCAAAACCGCATTCGAAGACGTCCACTCCACACGCAATTGGTCGAGCATGGTGCCCGCGTCGTTCACGGTGCCGGACCAAGGCTCGGGCACCTCCCAAACGTTGACGTACGATGCTTGCAACGTGATGAAGTCATTGAGTTCGGTCCGGTACACCAAGTCCACGCCTGCCAAGACGCCCAAGCCCCAATCGATGGCGCCGTAGCAATCCGCAAACGTGTTGTAGGTGAAATTGTCAATGTCCAATCCAATCTCCACGCATTGGGGAACCAAGCTTTGTTGTTGCTGTCGACTCAGCAGGGCCATCTCACGCTCCTGGTCTTCCACCGCGCAGGAGAAGGTGTTGGTCGCCGTCGATTTGGCCACGTCAAAAAGCACATAGTCTTCCACACGTGTCTCGCGGTCGTCAGGTCGCTTGGCAGGAGCCAGTTCCCATTGCTTGCCATCCAATGTGAGCGACGCCTGCACGTAGTTTTCAAACATCACCACAATCCCTGTGACCTTGGCGAAACTTGAACCGAGCCCCTCAGCCCCAGTTACTTCATAGGTGATGAGGTTGGGG
>JBMZAL010000156.1:0-3618 GCA_049611325.1 Flavobacteriales bacterium | reverse complement strand
CCCAGCACGTTCAAGACCTCGACGCAGCCGTCGTGGCCATTGGCGAGAACTTCGAAGCGACCGTGTTGACCACGTTGAACTTGCTCGACTTGGGGTTGCCGCGGGTGATCGTTCGGGCGAACGACGCCAACCAGGAACGCATCTTGAGCAGCTTGGGCGTGACGGAAATCTTGAGTCCTGAAAGCGAGGTTGCGGAAGTGGTGGGCGAACGTCTCATCAATCCCAACATTCGGGGATTCCTTTCCCTGCCAGACGATTACGAAATCGCGGAGCTCAAAGCGCCGGCAGCCTGCCACGGACGGCAACTCGCCGACTTGGAACTGGCCAACCGCTACGAGCTGCGTTTGATTACGATTCGACGGGAGTTTGAGGAGGTGGGCGAAGACGGCGCGCCATGTGTCCGGGAGCACATCTTGGGGGTTCCCAAGCCCGAAACGACCATTGAGGCCACGGACACCTTGGTGGTGTTTGGGTCCCTGGACAGCGTCAAGCGCTTCCTCGACATCAACACTTAAGGGGCCTCCCCAATCGATGCCGGGGCCGTGCCGCACGACGCGGCATCCAACGTCCACGTTGTTTCCAAGACCCAATTGGGCCGCAGCTCCTCTGCAGGCAACTTGAGCACGGGCTCGGGCTCGCGCCACCTGGGCACGTCCACGCTTCGCCACACCTCATCGCCGTCGAGGTCCCCCCACCATGTTGCGCTCACTTTGCCGGGAGACAATCTCGTCCACCTCAAGGTGGTGTCGCCCTTCACGGCCACTGCATCCAACCGCGTTCCTTGGTTGTCCGTCAGCTCCACCAACCCTGCACACCTTGCGCCCTCGAGGTGGAGGATCCATTCAGAAAGGGCGTCTTGCGGCTGCACGCTCCACGCCAATTCCAACGTGTCCTCGGGGAACCGCACTGCCTCAACGTCAGCACCAGGGTCCACACCAGCGCCCGCGCGGAGCAACGCCCCGGGCAACAGCGTCAGCGACACTTGGGCTCCAGCCTTCGCACAGGCCGCGTTGGTGAGTGCAAACCGCATGCTTGGCCACCGCGATTCCACCAAAATGGGAACAGGAACGCTGTCCACACGAAGCGCCATTCGCGACGTGTCCACCCCTGAAATGGGGGCCGACCACGTGACGGTGGGCCGTTCGCCGGGGAGGCGCTTGCCCAGGGGTTTGGCCACCAACTCCAACGCCTCCGTCGGCGTCCACCGCGGGGTCGGCACATCCATGGTGTCCGTGGTCCATTCGCCCGCAGCCCAAACCGGGGCGTGATGCCACACCAAGCGCAGTGCCGTGCTGTCCGCCGTCCATCCCCAAGCATGAATGCGGTTCTTGTCGAATTCCAACAAGGTCACGCCGCAGGAATCGGCCCAAGACAACGAATCGCTGGCCTCCAAGGGCTCGCTCAAGGTCCACGATGCGTGCCCTGTGGAATCCCACCGCGCCTCAGAGAGGTAGGGCGCCCTGGGACCCTCGGTGTTCCCCGAGCGGAGCTCCCACAACGTCGTGTCTCCGGCCGTGGCCGCCATCGGCCCCACCGCCACGCGCTCACCGGCATCCCAAGCGTAGTTCCTGTTGGCGTCCTCGACGGCCATGAGACGGAAATTGCCTTTGGGCAGGTATCCCACTTCAAAAGCGCCTGCACCGTCGGTGGTCCCCACAAACTGCGGCGCCATGCCTGCGAGAATGCTGTCAAGCGGCAGGTCCTCGGGATAGAGCATCACGCGCATGACCTTGGACGGCGAGCCGTCGATGGCGTCACGAACCACCCCTTGAATCGCGAGGGTGTCCAAGATGCTTCCTGTAGAAAACGCATGCACCAGCTGCTGGGCGGGATTGCCCTCATTGACGTCCACAATGCCTTCACCAAATTGAAATACGTAGGTCGTGTTTTCCTTCAGTCCCTCCTCCCACGAGAGCTCCACTTCGCGGCCACGCACGACCAAATCCATGGGGCCGTCCAAAGGTGGACTCACAAGCAACTGGGGACGCCATTGACCTGCCTTGACGTACTCGTCAAACGCCAACACCAGCCGGTCGGGATTGACCTCTGTGGCACCCACCTCCGGCATCGCAGCAACCAAGGCGGGGGGCGTCTCATCCTTGGGGCCTCCTGTCGGAGAACCAACTTGGGCACATCCCGAAACAATGAGCGTCACAAACAGCCCCAGTGCACCAAACGCATTGAACGCGCCAAAGTTCCTTGACACAAGCCTCCTCATCGAGTCCACGTCCATGCGTCCCACATCTTTGAAATCACCGCCGTCAACGCCTCCAAGGCCTCCACATCGGCCGCGGAGAAATCGTCTGCTTCCGCGCTGTCGATGTCCCACACCGCCACCACCTCACCCGCTGCATTGCACACGGGAAGGACAACCTCACTGAGGCTTGCAGAACTGCACGCCACATGGCCAGGAAAGTCGTGGACGTTGGGCACGACTTGGGTTTGGTTGCGTTCCCACGCGGCAGCGCACACACCTTTGCCCCAAAACAGTCGGGTGCATGCCACCGGACCCTGAAAAGGGCCCAGGACCAAATTGTCTTCGGCCTGATCCACCACGTAGAACCCCACCCAATGCCATCCGGTGGCTGAAAACACCGCCGCTGACGCATTGGCCAGGTTGGCCCATCCAGAACGCTCGCCTTCCATCAAGGCCTGGAGGGGCTGGACGAGTTGCTTCAAGCGCAAAGCGCGCGGCAACGTCATGTCGATGGGAAGGTCGTGCGCCACAGCCCAAAAGTACGCCTCCCCCTGCTGCCAACCACACGCCATCGACCTCTCCAACCCCATCACCCCATGGCCAGCCACACCCCACCCAAAACCTCAACTCCCTGAGCCCCGAGCACCTGTTGACACGCCCGAAACGTCGCCCCCGTCGTCAGAACATCATCGACCAGCACCACACGTTCTGGCAGCGCCCTTCGCCAATCCTCCCGCACCCCAAACGTGCCACGAAGGGCCGACTGGCGGGCCGCGCGTGTGGCGCTTGTGAGGGACACGCGGTGCTTGAGACGGCGCAGGAGTTTGGGTTGGACCTCACAGCGCCACCCCGTGGCCAGCCCCTCCGCCAAGGCTTGGGGCGGGTTGAAGCCGCGGCGTACATGCCGTCGCCAATGCAACGGCACGGGGACGAGCACGGCGTCACCCGGAGGGGCCTGCCACCTTTGAGCCATCCATTGGCCCAAGGCGCGGCCCTGGCTCGGAAACCCGCCGTACTTCACGCGATGCACCACACGATGCGTGTCCGGCCGCAACCGAAACCCCACCCCAAACACGGCGCACCCCACCCGCTCCTGGGCGAGTCGTTGAACCGCCTCGCTGCCAGGCAAGCTCGGCCAAGTCCATTGGCAGGGAGGGCACATCCCCGCCACCTCATTGGGCACCAAGGGCTCCCCACAGCCCCAACATCGCCCCAATCCCCATCCCAAATTCATGCCCTGCCAAGGTGCGACGTATGCCACGCGATGTGTCGCGTGTTTTGTGTGCGCCAGACCATGCTTCGCGGTTGTCGGGCGTTGTAGATTCGGGGGGTGAAGTTTGGCAAACTTGATACCGCACCCGAAGGGCTGGATTGGGTCCACCCCACGCCGCCTTCAGGCTTCCGCCTTGCCGATGCCGTTC
>JBMZAL010000155.1:0-3645 GCA_049611325.1 Flavobacteriales bacterium | reverse complement strand
TACGGCGCCCAATACCTCGCCACCCTCAACGGTGGCAAGGTGGAGGCCAGCGACTCTCGGGAGTACGGCCGTGCGAATCTCGCGTCGTTGAATGACGCCGACCCTTTGCTTGCAGGCATGTCTCAAGGCTCTCAAGTGTGGATGAGCCATGGCGACACCATCCTCGACATCGGAGAGGGCTTTGAAACGCTCTGCAGCACGTCTGACGTGAAGTACGCAGGCTTCCGCGCCACGGACAAGGACGTGTGGGGGATTCAGTTCCATCCGGAGGTTTGGCACAGCACCGAAGGCCCCATCTTGCTCAAGAACTTTGTGATGGGCATCTGCGGCTGCACAGGCTCGTGGACCCCTGACAACTTCGTGGAAGCCACTGTGGCGAACCTGAAGGCCAAAATCGGCAGCGACGACCGCGTCATCCTCGGACTGAGCGGTGGCGTGGATTCGACGGTGGCGGCGGAACTCTTGAACCGGGCCATTGGCGACCGATTGCACTGCATCTTCGTCGACAACGGCCTGCTGCGCAAGAACGAATTCGAACAGGTCCTGGAAGACTACAAAGACATGGGGCTGAACGTCCGAGGCGTTCGCGCGGGAGATCAATTCCTCGCGGCGCTTGCCGGACAGGCTGATCCCGAGACCAAGCGCAAGGCCATTGGCCGCGTGTTCATCGAGGTGTTCGATGAGGCGTCGCACCACGTGGAGGGCGCGCGCTGGTTGGGGCAGGGGACCATTTACCCCGACGTCATCGAGTCGGTGAGTGCCACAGGGGGACCTTCTGCCACCATCAAGAGCCACCACAACGTGGGCGGCTTGCCCGACTTCATGAAGCTCGAAGTGGTCGAGCCCTTGCGTTTGCTCTTCAAAGACGAGGTGCGTCGCGTGGGCCGAGCTTTGGGCATCAAAGCGCGCATCTTGGGACGTCACCCGTTCCCGGGGCCTGGTTTGGCCATCCGCATCTTGGGCGACATCACCGCAGAGAAGGTGCGCGTGCTCCAGGAGGTGGACCACATTTGGATTCAAGGATTGCGCGATGCGGGCTTGTACGACGACGTGTGGCAGGCGGGTGCGATTTTGCTCCCAGTCCAAAGCGTGGGGGTGATGGGGGATGAGCGCACGTACGAGAACGCCGTGGCCTTGCGTGCCGTGAGCAGCACAGACGGCATGACCGCCGATTGGTGCCACCTGCCTTATGATTTCTTGGCCAAGGTCAGCAACGACATCATCAACAAGGTGCGCGGGGTGAACCGCGTTGTGTACGACATTAGCTCCAAGCCACCCGCGACCATCGAATGGGAATGAACGCCACCACATCCTCGCCTGTGTTTCGACGCGCCCTGACCGGGGTGGCGTTGCTTGCCATGGGCTGGGGGATGGTGCAGGGGCGCACGCAGGCGGTGGCCCAAGGTGGCGCATATGCCCAAGCCGACTCGGTGTTCATCGACACGTTGGATGTGTTGGTGCTGCTTCCGTTTGGGCTTCAAGTGGACACCTTGCCCGGGGGCTTTCTGCCTCGAAAGGCCGGACGCCTTCGCGAGATTGCCCTAGAAACCTTGCACGGTCTGGAAGCGGCATCGCGGGAATTGGCCGAAGCCGGCTTGCCCGTGCGCTTGAATGTCCTTGATGAGGTGCCGGACTCCTTGGGCAAGCTGCAGTTCAACAACCTCCACATTGCGAAGAGCGACTTGGTGGTCGGTCCGTTGATGCGCGAGAATGTGGGGGTGGCCGTGCCGCGCATCGACCGGTTTGGACGGGAACACGTCTTGTTGACCGAACAGCCCGAGCGCTACGTGGAACGCGGCATGGCGGTGCGCCAATCCGTGGCCTCGGAGTTGGCCGCTGCGGAACTGCTGGCAGACCTCGTCGCGACGCGCCACGACACCGACCACGTGATGCTTGTGGTCACGGGGGCCTCGGACGCGGCACTCGAAGCGGCATTCGAAGCCGAATTCAATGCCATCCAGCGCGAGAAGTGGTTGACCCCTCAAGATTCCATGCGCTACGCGTTGCTCGACACCATTGAGGCGGATGCACGTTCCGTGGGACGTCTTGCGGACCACGTTTCGCCCTACGAGCGCAACGTGGTGGTGTCCGTGGCGGGCCGCAGTGCACGGTCCATGTGGGCAGCGTTGCAGACGGAGCTGCAGATGAACGACAGCTCTGACTTTGTGCTGTTTGCCCACCCCGAGTTGGCCGAGATGCCCTTTGTGGAAGGCAACCTGATGGAGAAATGGCGCTTGACGCTCCCCTTGACCAACCAAATCCAATGGCAGGATTCCATGCGTTGGGATGCATTGGAGGACTTCCGGTTGCGGATGGCCACGGAGCCCCAGAAATATGCTGTGCTCGCGCATGACGCCCTGCTCGATGCAGGATTGCGCCGTCATCCGTGGTTGCGTGTGAAGCCTTGGGCCGAGGCCATGGTGTGGGAAGCGTCAGAGGCCAGTGGCGCATGGACCAACGTGTCGTGGTCGCTCAAGCGGTTTGAAGACCTCCAATGGATGCCGTTGGACTCGTGTGGGCCTGTGCCGCCCTTTGTGCCCCAGATGTTCTACACTGAGGGAGACACGTTGATTCCGGTGCCGGAGAAATACCAACATTTGTTCCCCGAGGAGTACCCCGACGCCTTGGCGCCGAACAAGCACCCATGAATCCAGCACAACTTCAAGCGCTCACGGCAGACTTTCAAGCCCTGCAAGACCGCATTGTCGACGGCATTGAAGCCGTGGAAGCCCAGCATGGGGGCGCCACCTTTGTGGAAGACGCGTGGGAACGTCCGGGCGGCGGCGGTGGACGAACGCGCGTGCTGACGGCGGGAAAAGTCTGGGAGCGCGGGGGCGTCAACTTCAGCCAAGTGGAGGGCGAGGCCTCTCCGGCGCTGAAGGCCCAAATGAACACCGAAGCCGACCGGTTTTGGGCGGCGGGGGTGAGCCTCGTGCTGCATCCCAACAACCCCCACGTGCCCATCGTCCACATGAATGTGCGCCACTTCGCGTTGAGCGACGGGACGAGTTGGTTTGGCGGAGGCATCGACATGACGCCGCACTACGTCAATCCGAAAGAAGCCACCCAATTCCACCACGTGTTGAAGGCAGCCTGCGACGCCCACCCGTGTGCAGACTACGCACGCTTCAAAGACTGGGCGGACGATTACTTCTTTGTGCCTCACCGCGGCGAAACGCGCGGGGTGGGGGGCATCTTTTTCGATCACCTTGGCCGAGAGGGGGCCACGGAGGCCCAATGGCAGGCGCACAAGGACTTCGTGTTCGAGGTGGGCAGCGCCTTTTTGCCGGCTTACCTGCCGCTCGTTCACGAGAACGTCGCAAAGACCTTCACGCCGCAGGAACGCGAGTGGCAGTTGCACCGTCGCGGCCGCTACGTGGAATTCAACTTGGTGTGGGACCGGGGCACGCGGTTTGGGCTGGTGTCCAACGGCAGAACAGAAAGCATTTTGATGAGCTTGCCGCCTGAGGTCAAGTGGACCTACGATCACGACGCGGGGCCCAAGGAGCGGGAAACGCTCGGATGGCTCAAGAAGGGCATTGATTGGGCGGGCACGCCCTCGCAGCCGTAAGCGGCTACGCTTCGATCAGACTGGAATCAGATGCGGTTGTCGATCAGGTCGACACCAGGGTGCTTGTCCACAGG
>JBMZAL010000154.1:0-3645 GCA_049611325.1 Flavobacteriales bacterium | reverse complement strand
CTGGTGCTTGTCAATGCAGTCAACGGTGAGGCCGTGGAATTCGTAGAGCGGACCCATCCACTCGGCGTCGCGACGCGCGAGGTAATTGTTGACGGTCACCACGTGGACGCCGCGGCCCGCGAGGGCGTTCAGGAAGACGGGCAACGTGGCCACCAAGGTCTTTCCTTCCCCCGTCTGCATCTCGGCCGCCTTGCCGCGGTGAAGGGCCACCCCTCCGATGAGCTGCACGTCGTAGTGCACCATGTCCCACGTCACAGGAGATCCCGCAGCCGTCCAGGACTTCTGCCAGTAAGCCTTGTCGCCTTCGATGGTCACGAGGTCGCGGTTGGCCGCAATCTCGCGGTCCATGTCCGTCGCCGTGACCTCCACGGCGCCTTCCGCGGCAAAGCGGCGGGCCGTCTCCTTCACAAGGGCAAACGCCTCGGGCATCACCTCCTCCAACACCTCTTCGAGGCGCTCATTGACTTGAAGCTCGAGGGCGTCGACCTGCTCAAACAGCGCTTCCTTTTGGTCGAGTTGCGTGAGGGGAAGTTCTGCGGCTTGGGTTTGAAGGTCTTTGATTTGTTGAATCTCGCCTGCCACGTGGTCTTGGATGCGGCTGCGGAGTTCCACAGACTTGGCGCGCAAGTCGTCTGCGCTGAGTCCTGCCAAAGAAGGTTCAATCTCCTTCACCCGATCCACCACCGGCTGAACCTCCTTGATGTCGTTGGCCGATTTGTCCCCGACAAAGGCCTTGAAAAGCTTCGCTAGCATGAAGCAAAAGTACGACTTGAAGCACCCCCCTGTTGGCCAAAATTCGTTGTGGAAAAAACCGTGCCAACTTTACACACAACCCTCACCCAAATGGGGGATTTTACATGGTTGCTTTATGTCACAACTCACTGCCCTTGAATGGGTTGCGTTTTTCATCCACGGCCATTGTTAAGAACTCACCCCGATTGTGAATGGAAAGTGTTTGCCTCTTAGGGTTGTTCGAGAGTTTCTTTGAAGGGCGTGAGGGCGGCGTGTTTTCGTCCCCATTGCAACCTCCTTTTAAGAATCGTCAAATTTCAGTTTGGCTGCAACATTCAACCTTGCAGCAGTGTCATCCTCCCTCCTGATTTTTTGGATCAGGAACAACCCCAAGACCCATGGAAAACCACACGGAACCCACCCCAGAAAACCTCGTCGAACAGACGCAAACCTCCATCGAGGAGGTGTTGCCTGAGAACACGGCCGTGACGGAGCCCATCTTGGAAGACAACCCCAACCGGTTTGTCCTGTTCCCGATCGAGCACAACGACATCTGGAACTTCTACAAGAAGTCTGAAGCCAGCTTCTGGACGGCAGAAGAAATTGACCTCGCCGCCGACATCGTCGACTGGAACGACAAGCTCAACGACGACGAGCGCTACTTCGTCAAGCACATCCTCGCCTTCTTCGCTGCCTCTGACGGCATCGTGAACGAGAACCTCGCCGAGAACTTCGTCGCGGAAGTGCAATACACCGAAGCCAAGTTCTTCTACGGTTTCCAAATCATGATGGAGAACATCCACAGCGAGACTTACTCGTTGTTGATCGACACCTACATCAAGGACAAGGCTGAGAAGGACAAGCTCTTCAACGCCATCGAAACCCTCGACTGCGTGAAGGAAAAGGCCAACTGGGCCCTCGAGTGGATCGAGAACGGCAGCTTCGCAGAGCGCATCGTGGCGTTCGCGGCCGTGGAAGGCATCTTCTTCTCTGGCAGCTTCTGCTCCATCTTCTGGCTCAAGAAGCGCGGCCTCATGCCAGGTTTGAGCTTCTCCAACGAGCTCATCAGTCGCGACGAAGGCATGCACTGCGACTTCGCCTGCATGCTCTACACCGACCACATCGTCAACAAGCTCCCCAAGAAGACCATCGAAAAGATCATCCTCGACGCGGTGGCCATCGAGAAGGAGTTCGTTTGCGACGCCCTTCCCGTGCGCTTGATTGGCATGAACGCCGACCTCATGAGCCAGTACATCGAGTTTGTGGCGGACCGCCTCCTCGTCGAGCTCGGCAACGAGAAGGTGTTCAACGTCACCAACCCCTTCGACTTCATGGACATGATCAGCCTCCAGGGCAAGACAAACTTCTTCGAGAAGCGCGTCGGTGAATACCAAAAAGCCGGTGTCCTCAACAAGGCTTCGGAAGAAGACAAGAGCTTTAGCCTCGACGCCGAGTTCTAAGGCTTCTTCCCAAACGATTCCCAACCTCTCCACGTTAACCTTCTTTCTCCCTTTCTCGCATGTATGTATTGAAGCGTGATGGCCGGCGCGAACCGGTCCAGTTTGACAAAATCACGGCCCGCATCAAGAAATTGTGCTACGGCCTCCACGACGCAGTTGATCCCACCAAAGTCGCCATGCGCGTCATCGAGGGGGTGTACGACGGCGTGACCACCACGGAACTGGACAACCTTGCGGCCGAGGTCGCGGCCACCAATGCAGTGACGCACCCCGACTACGCCCAGCTTGCAAGCCGCATCGCGGTCAGCAACTTGCACAAGGCCACGAAGAAATCCTTCACCGACACCATGAAGGACCTCTACGAATATGTGGACCCCATCACAGGAGAGAACGCGAGCTTGATCGCGGAGGATGTTTGGGAGATCATCCAGAAAAACTCAGAGTTGCTCGATTCGAGCATCATTTACGACCGCGACTTCAGCTACGATTTCTTCGGATTCAAGACGTTGGAGCGTTCGTACCTCTTGAAGATTGAAGGCCAAATCGCAGAGCGTCCCCAACAAATGTTGATGCGCGTCGCCGTGGGCATCCACAAGGACGACATGGACAGCGCGATTGAGACGTACAACATGATGAGCGAAGGCTGGTTCACCCACGCCACGCCCACCCTGTTCAACGCGGGCACACCCAAGCCTCAAATGTCCAGCTGCTTCCTCCTCACCACGAAAGAGGACAGCATCAGCGGCATCTACGACACACTCAAGCAGTGCGCGAAAATTTCACAGAATGCCGGCGGCATCGGCCTCGCCATTCACGACATCCGCGCCACAGGCTCGTACATCAAAGGCACCAACGGCACCTCCAACGGCATCGTTCCCATGCTCCGCGTCTTCAACGACACGGCACGCTACGTCGACCAGGGCGGTGGAAAGCGCAAGGGTTCCTTTGCCGTGTACATCGAGCCATGGCACGCGGACATTTTCGACTTCCTCGACCTGCGCAAGAACCACGGAAAGGAAGAGCAGCGCGCCCGCGATTTGTTCTACGCCCTTTGGACGCCAGACCTGTTCATGAAGCGCGTCGAAGAAAACGGCGACTGGACCCTGATGTGCCCCAATGAATGCCCAGGATTGGCCGACAGCTGGGGCCCTGAGTTTGAAGCCCTCTACACCAAGTACGAGGCGGAAGGCAAGGGCCGCAAGACCATGAAGGCGCAAGACTTGTGGTTCAAGATCCTCGAAAGTCAAGTCGAGACGGGCACGCCATACATGCTCTACAAGGACGCAGCCAACGGCAAGTCCAATCAGCAGAACCTCGGCACCATCCGTTCTTCCAACCTCTGCACCGAGATCATCGAGTACACCTCGCCCGACGAAGTGGCGGTGTGCAACCTCGCATCGATTGCCGTGCCCAAGTTTGTGAAGGAGGACCGCACGTTTGACCACGACAAGCT
>JBMZAL010000153.1:262-3695 GCA_049611325.1 Flavobacteriales bacterium | reverse complement strand
TCAGGCAAAGCCACTTCCCGGGCCTCCACATCGTAGAAATGCCAGGGCTGGGCGTGAGACAGGTGCCCTTCCCAGCGTCGCATGGTGCGGTTGGCGTGGGGAATCCAAACCGTCGCGTCGCCGACCTCTTTGGCCAATGCCTCAAACACCTCCTCCGGATTGCCGTTGCCTGTCCAGTCGATGTGGGTGCCAGAAGGCAATGCTTGGCGCGTGCCCTCGCCCATGGTGGCGATTTGGAAACGAGACAGGTCGTGCGTGGCCGCGAGGAGGGCCGCGCATTTGGGCGAGCCCAAAAACAGCCAATCACCTTCCGCCGGGGTGCCTGGCAAGGCCTCGCCCGAGGGACGCACCTCGATGCAAGAGGTGCCCTGAAGGTTTGCGCCACGGGTGGCAAACAGCGCACGCAAAGGGGCGTCAGGCGCCAAGTCTTGCGTGATGAAGGCCGAGGGCCACGGGGCCGGCGAGGTCAGCTCGTGAAGGAAGGGACCCTCCGTCGCATCGGAGGCCGACACGTCCAACCAGGCTTGTCGCAAGGGACCGCGGGCTTCGCCGAGGTAGGTGTAGACGTTTCGGGTTCCGCGGGGCACGTAGGCGCCAAACGGGAGCTGACAGCCGCCTTCCAATTCCCGAAGGATGCTCCGCTCCAACCCGATGGCGTGGACGGTGTCGTGGTCCGTCATGGCTTCCACGAAATGAAGGAGGGGGTCGCCGTCACGCATCTGCAAGGCGAGGGCGCCTTGGGCCGGTGCGGGCACGAAGTTCAAGGGGTCGAGCACATGAACGTGCAGGTCGGTGAGGTCCAGTTCCAGGCGATGAACGCCTGCATGGGCGAGCATGATGGCGTCGTACTGTCCGTCGCGGAGTTTTTGAATGCGCGTGGGCACGTTGCCCCGCAACGCTTCGATGCGGAGGTCGGGTTGCCCCAGTTCGAGTTGGTTTTTCCGCCGCATGGACGAAGTGCCTACCACGCCGCCACGTTGGACGTGAAAGGGCGTGGTGAGGTCCACGGATTCGGGGCGCACCAACACCACGTCTTCGACGGGGCCTCTGGGAGGCACCGCAGCGACCACGAGTCCCGCAGGCGGCGTGGTTTCAAGGTCCTTGTGGCTGTGGACCGCGAGGTCGACGGTGCCGTCGAGGAGGGCCTGTTCGATTTCTTTGGTGAAGAACCCCTTGCCCTCCATCTTGTCAAAGCTGACGTTTTGGATTTGGTCTCCGCGCGTCTTCAGCACCACAATCTCCACGGTGGCACCGCGAGATTGGAGGAGGTCACGGACGTGGTGCGCTTGCCACAACGCAAGGTCGCTGCCGCGGGTGCCGATGCGAATGTGGGGGCCGGTGGAAGACATGGGAGAAAGGTACGGGCGCGGGGCCGGTCGAGGTCAGGACTTGCGAAGCTGTTCGAGCACCGCTTCTTTGGCCAACTTCATGGGCAAGCCGACGTACTTCTTTTCGAGGTAGGCGACGATGCGTTCCACCACCTGACGGGCTTCTGCGTCCAACCCTTCGAGGTCTTCGGCAAAAATGTCGCCCATGGCCGTGTCGCGGATGGCCTTGATCATGTTGGGCAACTCAATGAGGGCCAGTTCCACCTCGCGGGCTTGCAGGCGTTCGATGTATTCCTTCAATCCAGCTTCGAGCAGGGATTCGCATTTGCCCACTTCGGTGGCGCGGATGGCGAGGTTTTGGTCTGCGATAGCCTTGAGGGCAGTCATGTCGACCACGGTCAAATCCGGGCGCTCGCGGAAGCCCGCATCGAGGTCCGAGGGAACGCCGAGGTCCAACACGTGCAAGGGGCCGGCGGGCAGCATGCGGGCGTGGGCTCCCGAGAGCAGGGCCTGGTCGCTGCCGGTGCAAATGACGATGGCTTCGGGTCCTGCCGCAAGGGTGTCAGGAAGCGCCTCGAGCGTCCCCACCTTGGAGGTTTGCAGGATGTCCGCCAAGGCCTGTGCGCGCTCCAAGGAGCGGTTGAGGACGTGGACGTTGTGGTAGCCGGCTTTGCTGAGAAAGCGTCCCACAGAGGTGTTGGTGGCCCCTGCGCCAATCATGAGGATGGAGGCGTCGAGGGGGAGATTCCACGCCTTGAAGGCTTGCCAGCCGAGGGAGTTGACCGAGACGGCTTGGGTTGCGACGTCGGTGTCGGTGAAGACTTTTTTGGCTGTTTCGACCACAGACCGGCCTGTCACCCGCAGTCGGTCGCCGGCGAGGCGGTGCTTCATGGCCAGGTCAAACGCTTCCCGCACCTGCGTCAAGATCTCACGCTCCCCGAGCACCATCGATTCCAAGCTGGAAGCGACGCGCATCAAATGGCGCATGGCGTCGTCGCCTCGGTACGTTTGAAGGGCGGCCATCACGCGTGAGAGGGCGTCAGGCTCGAGGTTGAAGTGCTGCAAGAGCTGAGAGGTGCGCCCCATGCAGAAATACTTGTCGTCGCTCAGGATGAACTCCACGCGGTTGCACGTCGACAAGAAGACGATGCCGTTCAATTCAAGCGCCTCGCGCCATTGGCTGAGCACTTGGGGTTGGTCTTCCGGCGCCACGTGGAGCAGGCCCACGTCCTCGATGGAGGCGTGCAGGAAGTTCAACGACAGGATCTGGAGGTGTTCGGCGCCCATGGTGCAATGCAAAGATGCGCGCAATTGCCGTGGGGTAGTGTCATGCGGAGGTCAGAAGTTCCGGCCGGCGGGTGCAGGATTTGGCCTTAGGACGCAGGTCGTGTATTTTAAGCATACATTGACCTTTCCACACCTTCAGGCTTTGTGACCATGACCTTCTTCACGGAATTCTTGCGAAACCCCAGGCAAAACGCCAGCATCGTTCCTAGTGCCCCTGCGGCCTGTGAGAAGATGTTTGAGGGGCTCGACATGAGCGCCATGAAGTACGTGGTGGAGTTGGGGCCGGGTACCGGATGCTTCACGAAGGAGTTGATGGCTCAATTGTCCGACTCTGCAGAGGTGTTGATGCTCGAAATCAACCCCACGTTCTGTCCCAAATTGGAAGCCGAGTACGGCCACCGTTTTCATGTTCGGCAGGTGAGTGCGCATAGGATGGATGAAGTGGTGAAGGAACTTGGATGGCCGCGCATCGACCTCGTGGTCTCTGGCCTGCCCTACACGCTTCCCGATGCCGTCATCGATCCGTTGTTTGACAGCCTCAAGCAACGCACCAAGGAAGGAACCACCTACCGCTTCTTCACCTACGTCCCTCCGCTGATGAAGCGCAAATACGAGCCTTCAGGCTTTGTCCTGACGTTGGAGCATCTGGTGGTCAAGAACGTGCCGCCGATGTGGATTTACTCGGCGAAGGCCCGGACATGAAAAAGGCGTCCCGAAGGACGCCTTTCCACGAATCGTCAAATTCTGAGATCACCCGCTGCACATTTCGCAGTCGGGACCGTTTTCGATGCTGCAAGCTTGCACCTGCTGCTCGTAGG
>JBMZAL010000153.1:0-252 GCA_049611325.1 Flavobacteriales bacterium | reverse complement strand
TCTCTTCCGGTTTCGCGGCCACGGCGGCTTGTTCGGCCTTGGGCTGCGTCTTGTACTTCTTGTCTACCGTGAACTTGATGGCGTCGGTGGCCGCTTTGGTTCGGAGGTAGTACATGCCCGTCTTCAGGCCCTTCTTCCATGCGTAGAAGTGCATGGAGGTGAGCTTGCCGCTGTTGGCATCGCTCATGTGCACGTTGAACGACTGGGACTGATCGATGAACGCACCACGGTCGGCGGCCATGTCCACGAGCA
>JBMZAL010000152.1:0-3706 GCA_049611325.1 Flavobacteriales bacterium | reverse complement strand
ACGAGCTGAAGGGACATGAGACGGTTGTCGACTTCGGCGAAGTCGGGTCCGTTCATTTGGATCATGTCGATCTCCAGTTGGTCCCGTTCCAAGTTGTCGTACAGGCTTTGCAGCAGTTCTTTGGGGCGCTTGTAGAAGTAGAAGGCGCCGTAGATGAGGTTGACCCCGAGCATGCCCGTGGTTTGCTGTTGCAGCAACGCGTCTTGCTCGTGAAAGCGGGCGTGGAGGACAATGGTGTTGGGCTCGCTGGTCGCCGAGGTTTGAAACTTGATGCCAAACCAACCGTGACCCTGCGTGGTCTTGTGGTAGTTGATGGTGGCCACCGTGTTCGCAAACGCGAAGTACTGCTTGGTGGGGTGGTCATCGCGCGTGATGCGCTCTTCAATCAGGCCGTACTCGTGTTCGAGCATCTTGTCGATGCGCGACTCGCAAACGTACCTGCCTTTGGCCTCCTTGCCGTAAATGGCGTCACTGAAGTCCTTGTCGTAGGCGGAGATGGTCTTGGCGATGGTTCCTGAAGCTCCACCTGCACGGAAGAAGTGACGAACGACCTCTTGTCCAGCCCCGATCTCGGCGAAGGTGCCGTAGAGATCTTGGTTGAGGTTGATGCGAAGGGCCTTTTGCTTGGCCGAAAGAATGACGCGTTCCAAGTCCACAACGAAATCGGTAAGGTTTTACCAAAGGTAAGGATACCTTCGTGCCATGAACGGCGCAGAGGTGAAGAGATTGTCTCGTTTGGTGTTCCTGGGCACAGGGACGTCCCAAGGTGTGCCCATCATTGGGTGCGATTGTGAGGTGTGCACGTCCTCCGACCTAAGGGACCGGCGCCTTCGGACCTCGGTGGCGTTGGAGTCGCCGTCTTCAAGGGTGGTGATTGACACAGGTCCTGATTTCCGAGCCCAAATGCTGCGTGAGGGCATTCGTCAACTCGATGCGGTGGTGTACACCCACGAGCACAAGGATCATTTGGCTGGAATGGATGACGTGCGTCCGTTCAATTACCTCCAGAAGCGCGCGATGATTCTCCATGCTTCGGATAGGGTGGAGGAGGCCTTGCGTCGAGATTTTCACTACGCCTTCGACGAATTCAAACACGGCGGGGTGCCCGACGTTCACGTGTCGCGCATCGAGGACCACCAACCGTTCGAGGCAGGAGGGATGCATTGGCATCCATTGCCCATCATGCATGGCAAGTTGCCCATTCATGGCTTTCGCGTGGACAATGTGGCGTACATCACCGACGCCAGTCACATTTCAGACGAATCGTTGTCCCAATTGCAAGGCTTGGAGGTGCTGGTGCTCAACGCCCTTCGTCCCCAACCCCATTACAGCCATTACTCTCTGCCCGAAGCCTTGGAGGTCGCACAAAGCATTGGCGCCAAGCGCACCTACTTCACGCACCTCAGTCACCTGATGGGAATGCATGAGCAGGCCGTGGCGAGCCTGCCCGAAGGCATCCGTTTGGCGCATGACGGCTTGACGTTGGTGCGTGAAGGGGGCATGTGGATGGAGGTGATTTCACCTTGGACAAACCTCGCGCCATGAAGATGTTGTCTTGGCTGGGGCGCTTGCCCCGTTGGATGTTGACGTTGCTGGCATGGAAAGTGACGGTGCTTGCGTTGCTTGTTGGAGGGTACCGCGGGAAGGTGGTTCGCGCCAATTTGAAGCGTGCCTTTCCAGACCTCTCTCGGGGCCAGCGATTGTGGAGATATGCTGGATTCCAACGTCACTTTGCCCAATTGATGGTGGAGTCTGCCAAGCTGTTCACCATGTCACGCGCGGAAGTCGATGCAGGCATGGTGCACCATGGCAAAGAGGTGATGGACGCGTTGCACGCCCGGGGCAAGCATGTGCTTGTTGCGGGAGGCCACATGAACAACTGGGAGTGGAGCGCCTTGACCTTGAACCAAAACCTGCCCTTCCGCACGATGGCGCTCTACAAGAAACTCAGCGACAAGAGTGCGGAGAAGATGATGCGGGAGAGCCGTGGGCGATTTGGGCTTGAAATGGTCCGTACCAAAGAGGGCCGGGCTTGGATGAACGTGGCCAGACACGCCGACCCCGTGGCGGTCATCATGGGGTTTGACCAAAGCCCCGCCGACCCCACCAAGTGTTGGTGGACCACCTTCCTTGGCACGGAGACAGCGGTTTTTTACGGGTTGGAGCAATGGTCCAAGATGTACGACATGGCGGTGGTCTATGCGAGCATTCGCCGCGTCGGACCTTGGAAATACATGTTGACGTACGAATTGATTGCGGACGATGTCAGCGACTTGCCCGAAGGCGAGGTGTTGGACCGTTGTTTGGCCAAACTCGAACGTGAAATCCACATGGATCCTTCGCGGTGGTTGTGGTCGCACAAACGTTGGAAGCACAAACGCCCTGCATCACAGCCGTGCCACCCGCGCCGCCACAGCGCCTCACAGCCCTAAGTTTGTCCCATGCACGGCCAAGCACCTCTTGCGGAGCGAATGCGTCCCCAATCGTTGGACGCGTATGTGGGGCAACAGCACCTCGTGGGCGAGGGGGCGGTCTTGCGCCGCGCCATGAAGGCAGGCACGTTGCCCAGCATGATTTTGTGGGGACCTCCCGGCGTGGGGAAAACCACACTTGCCCGACTGATTGCAGCTGAATCCGAACGTCCATTCCACGCACTCAGTGCCATTCACAGTGGGGTGAAAGACGTGCGTGCCGTGTTGGATTCCGCCAAGCGCGACGGCATGTTCGCGGGCCGCGCGTTGTTGTTCATCGACGAGATCCACCGGTTTTCGAAATCCCAGCAAGACAGCTTGCTCGGGGCCGTGGAAGCCGGGACCATCACCCTCATTGGCGCCACAACGGAAAACCCTTCTTTTGAAGTGATCCCCGCCTTGCGGTCGAGATGCCAGACGTACGTGCTTGAATCCCTGTCCGCCGAGGTGTTGATGGGGTTGGTCCATCGCGCACTGAAGGAGGATGACAAGATGGCGCAACGAAAGGTGGAGATCGTGGAGGAAGAGGCCTTGTTGCGGGCAAGTGGGGGAGATGCCCGTCGCTTGCTCAACACCCTTGAGTTGGTGGTGAATGGATTGGAGCCCGACGAGAACGGGACATGTGTGCTCACCAACGAGGCGGTGACAGCGCGGGTGCAGCAACCCCATTCGGGCTACGACAAGGGAGGGGAGGCGCACTACGATGTGGTCAGTGCCTTCATCAAAAGCATCCGTGCCAGCGATCCCAACGCCGCGGTGTACTATTTGGCCCGCATGGTGGAAGGAGGGGAAGACCCCAAATTCATCGCCCGACGCCTGCTCATCGCCGCGTCCGAAGACATCGGCAACGCGAACCCCACGGCGCTGGTGCTGGCCAACAACACCTTTCAAGCGGTGGAGCGCATCGGATGGCCTGAGTCACGCATCATCCTTGCGCAGTGCACGGTGTATTTGGCCACCAGTGCCAAGAGCAATGCCTCGTACAAGGCCATTGGACAGGCCCAAGAGTGGATCCGCACCCACGGGGAAGCGCCTGTGCCCCTGGCTTTGCGCAATGCCCCCACGGGGATGATGAAGGATTTGGGGTACGGGGCAGGATATGCCTACGACCACGACACGGCGAGCGGTTTCAGTGGCCAAGAGTGCCTCCCTCAAGGCATGGAAGGCACCACGTTTTACGTGCCCGGCAACAACCCCCGAGAGCAAGCCGCGCTCGAATGGTTGAAGGCGCGTTG